>CAZRQR010000050.1:0-12481 GCA_964602435.1 uncultured Oxalobacter sp. | reverse complement strand
CGGCTCCTATGATCGCTATTTTCATGTTCTTTCCCTTCTTCCTCTCGTCTTCACCGGGCAACATGCGGATTTTTGTCGTTTTTGCTTACAGTCAACGTGTGCTGTAATTCCGTATGGCTGCCGGTACACTTGTCAATTTCCATTTTGTGTATGAAGTTCTCGTACGTATGAGAAAAACCCATGCCCGTCATTGCAGGACCTTGCTGGTAATAAAAGGTACTCTACGCTATCTGATAGATAGCGTATTACAGGGCGGTGTTGTCTGGGCACGAAGCAGCAACTTCGGACCAGCTTCTTAAGTTGTGAAATTTATCAATAAACTGCGTTGTTTCGCAGAACGGTTCATTCACCAATGGCAGTCTTTCCGGTTCCGTAACCGGAAAGACTGCATTCAAATCAGAATAATCCAATAATCCTGCTGTCCGCGTCTACATCAATCATATTGGAAGACGGAACTTTCGGCAAACCTGGCATCGTCATGACATCACCGCATAGCATCACAATGAATTCCGCACCTGCGGCAAGTTGGACCTCACGGATGTTGATGGAATGGCCGGAGGGTGCGCCACGCAATGCCGGATCCGTTGCGAATGAATACTGGGTTTTTGCAACACAAATCGGGTAATTGCCATAGCCGTCTTCTTCCAGTTTTCTGATTTGCGCCTTGACCCTGCTGTCGGCAACGATATCCCTTGCTCCATAGAGTTTTGTCGCCAGAGTCGACATTTTATCCCAGAGCGATTCTTTTTCATCGTAAACGAATTTGAAATTGCTTGGTGTTGTTTCAATGACATTGACAACGGTTTGTGCCAGTTCTTCAGCGCCTTTTCCACCTTCACTCCAGTGTTTGGACACGACGATCGGTGCGCCGCGGCTTGCCATTTTTTCTTTCAGGAGCTGGATTTCGGCGTCGGTATCGAGTGTGAAATGATTGATGCAGATAACACATGGCAGACCGTAATGGTTGCGGATGTTATTGACATGTCTTTCAAGATTGGCGATACCTTTTTCAAGGGCGGCCAGATTTTCCTTACCCAGATCAGGCAGATTGACACCACCGTGATATTTGAGTGCACGAATGGTCACAACGATGACGGCACAATCCGGACGCAACCCGGATTTGCGGCAAACGATATCAACGAATTTTTCCGCTCCAAGATCGGCACCGAAACCACTTTCGGTCACTACATAGTCAGCCAGTTTCAATGCCGATTTGGTGGCGATGACGGAGTTGCTGCCTGTCGCGATGTTGGCGAACGGGCCACCGTGAATGAATGCCAGATTGTTTTCCAGTGTCTGCACCATGTTCGGCTTGATGGCATCCTTGAGCAGGGCGGCCATGGCGCCATGTGCTTTCAGGTCACTGGCCAGAATCGGTTTCAGGTCACGGGTATAGGCGACAACGATTTTTCCAAGACGTTCTTTCAGATCCTGCAGGCTGTTTGCGAGGCAGAAAATTGCCATGACTTCGGATGCCACGGCGATGTTGAATCCGTCAGCACGTGGGAAACCATTGGCCGGGCCACCCAGCCCGATCGTAATGTTACGCAGGGAACGGTCGTTCATGTCGATGACGCGTTTCCATACCACACGGCGTGCATCGATACCCAGTTCATTTCCATGATGGATATGATTGTCAATCAGTGCAGCCAGAAGATTGTTGGCCATGGCAACAGCACTGATATCACCTGTGAAGTGGAGGTTGATATCTTCCATGGGAATGACTTGTGAATAACCGCCACCTGCCGCGCCGCCTTTCATGCCGAAAACGGGACCCATGGACGGTTCGCGGAGACAAATGATGGCTTTTTTGCCGATACGGTTCAGTGCGTCACCAAGCCCGATGGTCGTTGTGGTCTTGCCTTCGCCGGCAGGAGTCGGATTGATGGCCGTTACCATGATCAGCTTGCCATCGGGTTTATCCTTCAGAGTATCCAGGAAATCGAGGGAGATCTTTGCCTTGTAATGGCCATAAGGTTCCAAGTATTCTTCCTCAATGTCATAGCGTTGCGCCACTTGGCTGATGCGAAGCATTTTCGCACTTTGAGCAATTGCAATGTCTGATGTCATGTTTGGGTCTCGCTTTCTCTGCAGGAAAAAAGGTTGCACTAATTCAAAGTTAAAGGTCATTGTAGAATATACAAAGTACGGTTCGCAACTAAAAAAGCCTTCCGGAGGGTACATATTGGCCGTTATAGATTTCAAACCGACAAAAAAGTCATGAAATCAGTTTGCAGGGCGGTTTGTGCTTTCGTGCCGTGTCTGAAGGAGGTTCGCATGAAGGTTGTATGGACCGTTCCGGAAATGCGATTACAATAACGGCGGATTTTCACATTCTGATAACCAATCACGTTTACTGGATATATATGCTTGATAATCTGACTCAACGTTTGGCCAAGGTCGTCAAAACGATACGTGGTGAAGCACGATTAACGGAAACCAATACGGCAGAAATGTTGCGCGAAGTTCGTCTCGCCCTGCTGGAAGCGGATGTCGCTTTGCCTGTTGTCAGAAATTTTATCGGCAGAGTCCGTGAAAAGGCGATGGGAACGGAAGTGATGGATTCACTGTCGCCGGGGCAGGCACTTGTGGGGGTCGTACAGCAGGAACTGGCCAGCATCATGGGAGCCGATCTCGGTGAGAAGGCCTCCCAGCTCAATTTCGCCACCCAGCCGCCTGCGATTATTCTGATGGCCGGTCTGCAGGGGGTCGGCAAAACGACGACGGTGGGCAAGCTGGCCAGATATCTCCGGCAGGACAAGAAAAAAAAAGTGTTGACAGTTTCGACTGACGTTTATCGTCCAGCTGCGATCCAGCAGCTGGAGACGATTTCAGGCCAGAGCGGTGCCGATTTTTTCAAGGCGGAATCGTCCGATCAGCCAATAGCGATCGCACAGGCAGCTCTGGATTATGCCAAGAGACATTTTTATGATGTACTGATTGTCGATACGGCAGGCCGTCTGGGTATTGATGAGCAGATGATGCAGGAAATATCCGGATTGCATCAGGCACTTTCTCCGATCGAGACGCTTTTTGTCGTTGATGCGATGCTGGGCCAGGATGCGATCAATGTTGCCAAGAGTTTTAATGATGCATTGCCTCTGACGGGGATTGTCCTGACCAAGCTAGATGGTGATGCACGGGGTGGTGCCGCCTTGTCCGTACGTCACATTACCGGAAAACCGGTCAAGTTCGTTGGTGTATCGGAAAAGTTGGATGGGCTTGAGGCGTTCGATCCGGTCCGGATGGCAAACCGGATACTGGGAATGGGCGATATCCTGGCTCTGGTGGAGGAAGCGCGCAAGAATGTCGATCTCAAGGCTGCACAGGAACTTGAGAAAAAACTGAAAGTCGGCGGGCGTTTCGATCTGAACGATTTCAAGGCGCAGCTGGAACAAATGAAAAATATGGGTGGTCTTTCCAGCATGCTTGACAAGATGCCGGTACAGTTCCGGCAGGCGGCACAGGGTGCCAATATGGAACAGGCCAATAAACATGTCAGTCGTATGGCGGGGATTATCAATTCCATGACGCCGCAGGAACGTGCAAGACCGGAACTGATCAAGGCTTCTAGGAAGCGCCGGATAGCTGCCGGTGCTGGGGTACAGGTTCAGGAAGTGAATCGTCTGCTTTCACAGTTCGAACAAATGCAGTCCATGATGAAGAAAATAAAAAACGGCGGCATGATGAAGCTGATGAGGGGGCTCAAAGGAATGATGCCCGGTATGCGTTGATACCGGAAAACGTTTTTGGCAGACAGCCATTTTTGCTTTTATATGACTGATTTTTTTGGGTTTTGATCTTTTTTATCTGGCAAGGAAGCACATTAGCCACATTTTGTGGCATGAAGGGAAAAAACGCTTGCGTTTTGCAAGATTTCGCATCTATATGCATTCTTGCAGTAAGTTACATAAATTCCTTTTCGTACTTTGTATATGAGGCATCGTTATGGTAACAAAAAGCTCTGCAACAAAATCCACAAAAGCATCTGCCGCCAAAAAGGCGGAACCGGCCAGAAAAAGCAGTAGCGCAACAGGGAAAGCTTCAGTTGGGACTGCTCCGGCAAAGCGGACTCCAAATGCGGCTTTTATGAAACCGGTGACGCCTTCTGCTGTACTGGCTGTGGTAATCGGTGCAACTCCCATGCCGCGTACGGAAGTGACCAAGAAAATATGGGATTACATCAGGCAGAACAATCTGCAGGACAAAGACGATCGCCGGATGATCAATGCGGATGAAAAACTGAAACCAGTTTTTGGCGGCAAGGAACAGGTATCCATGTTTGAAATGACCAAACTGGTTTCCGTACAACTCAAATGAATTGAGACTGTTTCCGGAAGAGTGGTTTTTCAGATGCCGACATGTTCGGTGAGGGATATTGTGCCGAGAGAGTGGACGCATTTCACTGGTGCCTTGTATTGAAACGAAATTGCGCCATTCGCAAAAAAACGCCAGAAATTTTCTGGCGTTTTTTATCATGCGTGCAAAGTGCAATCAGTTCTGCGGTTTTGCCAGTTTTTCCATAATGAAAGACGCCATGTCGTCAATGGCGACAGCCGTCGCTTCATTGTCCCGTCTGCCCTGGTATTCCAGTTTGCCTTTTTTGAGACCTCGTTCACCGACAACAATGCGATGCGGGATACCGATCAGTTCCCAGTCAGAGAACATGACACCCGGTCTTTCACCGCGGTCGTCCATGATGACATCGATATCCAGATCCTTCAGTCTGTCGTAAAGGTCGTCGGCAACCTTTCTGACCGTTTCGCTGCGGTCATAACCCAAAGGACACAGAACGACTTCAAACGGTGCAATGGAAACAGGCCAGATAATGCCGCGCTCATCATTATTCTGTTCAATTGCAGCACCGACAATACGGGTTACGCCAATGCCATAACAGCCCATTTGCATCAGTTGTGGTTTGCCATTTTCGTCCAAATAGGTGGCATTCATATCTTGGGAGTACCGGGTTCCGAGCTGGAATACATGTCCGACTTCGATGCCGCGCTGGATGGCAAGGGTCCCTTTTCCATCAGGCGAGGGATCGTCTTCGACGACGTTGCGGAAATCGGCAATGACGGAAGGAAGCGGGACATCGCGTTCCCAGTTGACACCGGTGAAATGCATGTCCTTTTCGTTGGCGCCACAAATGAAGTCGCTCATAACGGTGACTGCATGGTCGGCATAAAGGGCAATGTCGTCACGGTTCTGCAATCCGACAGGTCCGAGGTAACCGGATGGACATCCCAGATGATGAATGATTTCGCTTTCGCTGGCGAACCGGAACTCTCCGATATTTTTCTGGGTCTTGATTTCATTGAGTTCATGATCTCCACGCAGGAGGATTACCGCAAAATGGCCGGGTTCGCCTTCCGGAATGTCTGTTCGGATGGCGGCAATTACCTTGAGTGACCGGGAGAGCGGTTGTTTCAGGAATGTCGTAACGTCTTCGCAGGCTTTCTGACCGGGTGTCGGGACTTTCTGCATGGCGTGAGCGGGAGCAGCCCGTTGTTGCGTTGGAGGCAGGGCAATGGCGGCTTCCATATTGGCGGCATAATCGGATTCCCTTGAATAAACGAGAACGTCCTCACCTGTTTCTGCGATGACGTGAAATTCATGGGAACCGGATCCACCGATGGCACCGTTGTCTGCCGCGACCGGTCTGAATTTCAGCCCGAAACGGTTGAAGATACTGACATATGCGTCAAACATGATCCGGTAGGATTTTCTGAGCCCTTCCACATCGCGATCGAATGAATAGGCGTCTTTCATGGTAAATTCACGGCCGCGCATCAATCCGAAACGTGGACGCCGTTCATCCCGGAATTTTGTCTGGATGTGGTAGAAATTGACCGGAAGCTGACGATATGACTTGATGACGTTTCTGGCGATGTCAGTAATGACTTCTTCGGAAGTAGGCTGGATAATAAAGTCACGGTCATGTCTGTCCTTGATACGGAGAAGTTCTGGGCCGTATTTTTGCCACCGCCCGGTTTCCTGCCAGAGCTCTGCAGGCTGTACAATCGGCATCAGCAGTTCAATGGCACCGGCACGGTTCATTTCCTCGCGGATGATGTTTTCGATTTTGTGGATGACCCGCAGACCCATGGGCATGTAAGCATATATGCCAGATCCAAGACGCCGGATCATTCCGGCACGGACCATAAGTTTATGGCTGATGATTTCAGCATCGGCTGGCGCCTCTTTCAGCGTCGATATAAAAAAATGTGATGCACGCATGGAGGTGAATTCTTTTATTAACGTAACAGGGTTATAATCTGCATGATTCTAAAGGATTAGCTGGCAAATGCGTTCACAGTTTGTCTGATCGTTTGAAATAGATGTTCGTTTGTTGCAACTATCGTAAAAATTTTTTGTCCAGTGAAATTATGCAAAACTGTGAAAAGGGCATTTGGAAAAGACTTTGAGGTGAAAAATGTTGGACCGTGAAGGTTACCGCCCCAACGTCGGCATTATTCTGTTAAATACCAATAATGAAGTTTGGTGGGGCAAACGTGTGCGGGAGCAGTCCTGGCAGTTTCCGCAAGGCGGTATAAAGTACGGTGAAACACCGGAACAGGCCATGTTCCGTGAATTGCAGGAGGAAACCGGTTTGCGGCAGGAGCATGTCAAGGTTGTCGGTCGTACACGAAACTGGTTGCGTTATGAAGTGCCGCCCCATTTTATCCGTCGGGAAATCAGGGGGCATTATCGCGGACAAAAGCAGATCTGGTTTCTGTTGAGAATGCTGGGGCGCGACACCGATATCAATCTGAAACTGACCAATACGCCGGAATTCGATGCGTGGCGGTGGCACCAGTACTGGGTGCCGCTTGATGTCGTGATCGAGTTCAAGCGGGATGTCTATCTGAAAGCGCTTCAGGAACTGTCACGTTTTCTCGATCCGCCGCCCGAACCGGACAATCAGCAATATTTCAGAATACATACGGGGGGCGGTCCGCAGTCTGCCGGGGCAGGCAAAGAGGGACTTTCGGGCAATCGGAAAAGAATGGAAAAAACCGGATCCGATGGAAGGTCAAATGCGAAAAACGTTTCTTGATTTTCTTCGTAAGCGGGCAAACACGTTATTTGCTGTAATGTTGCTGGCAGTCAGTTTCAATGTATCTGCCGAAATCATTTTTGGCGAATATGGTGATGATGAGGAAACAAAACCCAGGGAATACAAAGTCCTGCCTGTGGTTTTGCCGGCGTTTCCGGATGAGGAAAAATTGCTGCCGTTTAACGTGGGGCCGACACAGACACAATCTTTTTTTGTGGATCCTGCGTCATTGTCGGTCAGCGAGGATGAAGTGCGTTACACGATGGTGACGAAAAGTGTGGCCGGCGCACGGAATGTCAGCTATGAGGGTATCCGTTGCGGGACGTTCGAATTCAGGCGATATGCTTATGGACACCGTGGCGACAAATGGGTCATGTCGAAAAACGAGGACTGGCGACAGATCAATTTTTATGCTGCCAATCGTCCACGTGCTGTGCTGGTGCAGGAGTTTTTCTGTGACGGAAAAGCAATTGCCGGTTCAGCGGAAGATATGATATTCCGTATTCGCTATAATCGTCCGATTGTTCGGAACAATTATACCGGCAGTTCCTTTGCATATTAAAGCACTAGCAGATTGTCGCGGTGAATCAGTTCCGGAGCGCCTTCATATCCCAGTATGCCTTGGAAGTCCGATGATTTGTGACGTGAAATCAGAAGAGCCTCGGCGCTGGAGTAATTGGTCAGGCCGCGGGCTATTTCCTTTCCTGATTCATCCAGACAGGAAATGATTTCGCCACGTCCGAATTCGCCGGTGATGCGGATAACTCCGATGGGTAGCAATGATTTGCCTTCTTTCAGGATTTTCTGTACCGCTCCGGCATCTAGGACGGCATTCCCGGCCGTTTGCAAATGATCTGCCATCCATTGCTTGCGTGCCTGCAAATGATTGTTGGGCGCCAGCAGTTGAGTCCCGATCATTTCGCCATCGGCAAGGCGCAGGAGAGCGTTGTTTTCCCGTCCCCATGCAATGACGGTATGGGCCCCTGAACTGGCCGCGCGTTTTGCCGCCAGGATTTTTGTCAGCATGCCGCCACGTCCAATTCCCGTTCCTGCACCCCCTGCCATCGCTTCGAGAGCGGGATCACCTGCCTGTGCTTCCGTGATCAGTGTGGCTTCCGGATTTTTGCGTGGATCGGCAGTGAACAGCCCTGTCTGGTCGGTCAGGATGATCAGGGCATCCGCTTCAACCAGATTGGCGACAAGTGCACCGAGGGTATCGTTGTCGCCGAATTTGATTTCATCCGTTACCACGGTATCGTTTTCGTTGATGACGGGAATGACACCGAAACGCAGAAGCGCAAGAAGAGTGGATCGTGCATTCAGATATCGTTCACGGTCGGCAAGATCCGCGTGAGTCAACAGAACCTGTGCAGCGTGCAGGCCGTGTGTTTCGAAACAGGTCTGGTAAATCTGTATCAGTCCCATTTGTCCAACGGCTGCACAGGCCTGGAGTTCGTGAATGTCGACTGGCCGTTTTGCGAAGCCCAGCTGAAGCATGCCTTCCGCAATAGCGCCTGAACTGACCAGTATGACTTCTTTTCCCAGAAGACGCAGTTTCGCAATCTGTTCGGACCATTTGGCAATGGCTTCGTGGTCAAGACCATGGCCGTCGTTCGTTACCAGTGAAGAACCGACTTTGATGATAAGGCGTTTTGCGTTTTGTATGACCGAATTCATGGAATGGCGGACAGCTTTGCGTTATTCAATGGATTTAAAACGGGGATCATCCGGATCAATGGAGTCGATATCGCGGACATCTTCGGTAATGCCAGTTCTGGCAGCCTGCTCTTCACGATGGCGCAATTGTTCGAAATAACGATAAATGGCTTCCATCAATTCAGTGCAACCGGCTTTAGTATAGGCTGAAATTTCGAAAACCGGACCATCCCAGTCCAACTGCGTGACCAGATTGTGTATTTTTTCGTTCCGCTCGTTTTCGGCAATCAGGTCGAGTTTGTTCAATACAAGCCAGCGGGGTTTTTTCGCCAGTTCGGGATCGTATTTTTCCAGTTCGGCAATCAACGATGTTGCGTTGGCGACAGGGTCGGCGTTTTCGTCGAAAGGCGACAGATCGATCATATGCAATAATAGGTGGGTGCGTTGCAAATGGCGCAGGAACTGATGTCCCAGTCCTGCACCTTCTGCTGCTCCTTCGATAAGACCCGGTATGTCGGCAATGACGAAACTTTTTTCATGTCCGATCCGGACGACACCCAGGTTGGGTTGCAAGGTCGTGAAAGGATAATCCGCAATTTTGGGACGTGCATTGGATACAGCCGAGATCAGGGTGGATTTGCCGGCATTCGGCATGCCGAGCAGTCCGACATCTGCCAGTATCTTCAATTCCAGCTGAAGTTCGAAACGTTCGCCAGGCTTGCCGTCTGTTTTCTGCCTGGGAGCACGATTGGTCGAGCTCTTGAAGTGGATATTGCCCCAGCCGCCTTCCCCTCCTTTTGCCAGTAATTGTTTCTGTCCGTTTTCGACCAGATCGGCAATGACATTGCCGGTGTTGCGGTCAGTAATGAGGGTACCTACCGGCATGCGCAGGATAATATCGTCGGCTCCCTTGCCATAGCAGTCAGAACCGCGACCGTTCTCGCCGTTTTTGGCACGGAACATTTTCGTATAGTGATAGTCAATCAGCGTATTGACGTTGTTGTCGGCGATAGCCCAGATACTGCCACCCTTGCCGCCATCTCCACCGTCGGGTCCACCGAAAGGCTTGAATTTTTCGCGATTGAACGAAGCAACACCGTTGCCTCCGTTTCCGGCGATTACTTCGATTTTTGCTTCGTCAATGAATTTCATAAAAAATCCGGTCAATATGAAAAGGCTCTGCCATTGGCAGAGCCTCCTCCTGGTTTGAAAAGGCTCGCATAACAAGCCTGTTTGCAATGGGTCAGGCCGCAGCAGGAGCGGGAACAACCGTTGCAAAATGTTTTTTCGCTTCGCCTTTCACGACGAATTTGACAGTACCGTCAACCAGAGCGAACAGGGTATGATCCTTGCCCATCCCGACGTTTTCACCCGGATGAATCGTCGTTCCACGTTGACGCATGATAATGCCGCCTGCATTGATGGACTGTCCGCCGTAAACCTTTACCCCCAGCCGTTTCGATTCCGATTCACGACCGTTACGGGTGGTACCGCCGCCTTTTTTGTGTGCCATTTTAATACTCCAGAATAAATTGCCTTATGAACGATTCGACTGAATCGTGTCTGTCAGTACTCAAGCGTTGATCGCAACAATTTGCAGTTCAGTGTAATTTTGACGGTGCCCCTGACGTTTCTGGTAATGTTTGCGTCTGCGCATCTTGAAAATCTTGACCTTTTTATGGCGACCTTGTGCCACAACCGTTGCCTGAACCTGAGCACCTTCGACCAGTGGGGTACCGAAACGAATGGATTCGCCTTCGCCAACCGCCAGAACTTGATCAAGAGTGATTTCGGATCCAATGTCAGCCGGTATCTGTTCTACTTTATATTTTTTGCCCGCGACAACCTTGTACTGTTTGCCGCCGGTTTTTATGACCGCGTACATGGAAACTCCATCGATAAATGAATGTTGATAAAACCTGAATGATCAGGATGAAATGGAAAACACCAAATTATACAGTGGCTTGCGTGCTTCGTCAAAGTCCTTTGATATTTTTTGCGGCAGCACGTTTGGCTGAAAATGGTGACAGTGCAAAATATGAGTAAAGATGGGCGTTATAATGCCGCAACATGAATCTGCTGAAAACACTTGTTACCATATCCGGCATGACCATGCTGTCACGTATCACAGGTCTGATACGTGAACTTCTGATTGCGCGGGCTTTCGGTGCATCCGGTTTTACCGATGCGTTCTTTGTCGCGTTCCGTATTCCCAATCTGTTGCGGAGGTTGTTTGCCGAGGGAGCATTTTCACAGGCGTTTGTTCCCATACTGGCAGAATATGCCAATAAAAAGGGAACCGATCCGGCCAGGGAACTGATCGACAAGGTGGCAACGGCACTGATGTGGACGCTGGTTCTGGTTTGTGTTCTGGGAATGGTCGCAGCTCCTGGTGTGGTTTATCTGATCGCGACGGGATTCGACAGAAATGGCGATGTATTCGATCTGTCCGTGTTGATGACGCGGATCATGTTCCCTTACATTCTTTTCATGTCGCTGGTAGCCCTGGCAGGCGGGATACTCAATACGTGGCGTGAATTCCGGATTCCGGCATTTACTCCGGTTTTGCTGAATATGTCGTTTATTATCGCCTCGCTGTTTGTCGCGCCATATCTGGAACAGCCTGTTCTGGCGCTTGCATTTGCAGTGTTCGCCGGAGGTTTGCTGCAACTGGCGATCCAGATTCCTGCCTTGATGAAGATCGGGATGTTGCCCAGGATTTCTGTCGATATTGCTGGTGTTTTCCGGAGTGAGGGCGTCAGACGGGTTATCCGGCAGATGATCCCCGCAATTTTCGCTGTCTCTGTAGCGCAGATCAGTCTGATGATCAACACCAATATCGCCTCGCGTCTGGCGCATGGCAGTGTTTCTTGGATTTCCTATGCCGATCGACTGATGGAATTTCCCAATGCCTTGCTCGGAGTCGCTTTGGGTACGATTTTGTTGCCCAGTCTGTCAAAGGCGCATGCGAATAATGACGAAAGGGAATATTCCTCGCTGCTCGACTGGGGGTTGCGGCTGACGTTTCTGCTGGCGTTGCCGGCTTCCGTGATGCTGATGACGCTGCCGGTACCTTTTACCACAACACTCTTTCATTACGGCAAGTTCAGTGCAGTAGATGTTGCCATGACGTCGAATGCACTGATTGCCTATGGTATCGGGCTGATCGGGCTGATTGTCGTGCGGATTCTCGCTCCCGGTTTTTATGCCAAGCAGGATATCAGGACACCCGTCAAAATCGCCATTGTCGTTCTGGTATTGACTCAGTTGATGAATCTTTTGTTTGTTCCTTTGTACGCCCATGCCGGTCTGGCATTATCCATCGGTATCGGAGCGTGCGGGAATGCTGCCATCCTGTATGTCATGTTGCGAAGAAGAGGAATTTACCAGCCGCAAAGCGGCTGGAAAGTGTTTTTCATGAAAGTCTGCACAGCATTGGCTTTGCTGGCCGGCGTTTCAATATGGATCGCCGCACGTTTTGACTGGATTGCCTTGCAGGCCCACCCTTTCGTGAGAGTGGGCGCATTGGCGCTTGTCATGATTGTTTGCGGTATCGTTTATTTTGGCGCATTGTTTGCAATGGGTTTTCGTATCCGGGATTTTCGCCGTATCGCTTCTTGACATTCTCCCCCGCTAGAAGGTGGGAGATTCTTACGGAGTCAGAGCACAATGCCCTGATCTCTTCGGCGGGTTCCTGCGGCTGGCGGCCAATGCCACTCACTTCACAGGCTAGCCGGGCGTGCCCCGCCCTTGGTTTTGTTTATTATA
>CAZRQR010000049.1:0-12495 GCA_964602435.1 uncultured Oxalobacter sp. | reverse complement strand
GTCGCACTCTTCACGGGTGCGTGGATTGAAACGGCTAATGCGTATCAGGCTGCGCTTAATCGATCGTGGTCGCACCCTTCACGGATTCACGGTCGCCCGTATCCATCATCCCGACGTCGTCCCCGGAAAAAACAGGACTGTCCCCTGTCGTGGCTTGGCCCATCGTCGCCATTTGCCGTGGAAGCGGTCTTTCTGTGACACTCCGGAAACAATCACTGTTTCAGACCATACCGCCATTTTCCGTTTCCCGTCCGGCCCATTCATACGAATTGCCGGTTATACTCTTGGCCATGAACCACCGGCCATTGCGGTTCCGGCCATCCTGACAACCCATTTCCAACTCGATCGCCTATCATGACCGACACTGAAAACGACAAGACCGTCTGGAACTTTTATCCTGCCGAGCCGATTGCCGGCATTTCGCACGTCCCGCTGGAAGAAGACACCGTCTTCTCGCCAGAATTTTTCACTTTCCGGTTTCAGGGCTACAAAACAGGATACGGACTAAATGCCACACTCTGGGGAAAAAAGGTCAGCCTGTCGCTTTCCATCACTCCGCCCGGAACGCCGCGCGACACCGTGCCCGGTGGACTGCAGGATGCGGAAAACGATCCGGAAAAGGCGTTGCCGGAAGAAAAACGGCAATATCTCGGCACACTGCGGAAAAAACGCGACGACCTGAAGGCACAACTGCCACCACCAGCGGATGAAGCGCTGGAAGAACGGTACTGGCAATACATCGATTCCGAACGCTTCATCGGATCGTTCAAGAAAGCCGTCGCCATCTGGAACGACCCGATGCAAGGCCGCCGCGCCAAATGCGAACAGGTCGGCGCGCCTCTGGCGGACATGTACCGGGCCCTGCAATCCATGCAACTGCCGGACGAACTGGTGCGTGACGACACGCAATTCACGGTCATGCTGGCGAAAATCATGCAGTTCTCGCGCAAAGCTGCGGAAATCGCCGCCGAAAACGACGTGACGTTGCCACCGGAAGCCGGAAAACTGACGCAACTGACCGACGCGCTGACCAACCGGATGATCGAGGGCGGCAACCGGCTCTACGGCATTCCGCGCGACATGACGCAGGAAGAACACGACGCCTACTCCGACCTGAAACTGGTCGCCCTGTATTCCGACAAGCCGGCGAAAGAACGGCTGTCCCTGCTGGAAACCCTCTGGGACTACCCGCTGGCTGATCTGGACGACAAAATCGGATTTCTGGACAAGGCCATCGAGCTGGTCAGGGAAGAAGCACTGCATTGTCCGGACGAAGCGCTCGTCAAACGGCACCTGTCGGCGATCGGCAACCGCCTCGGACAGCTGGAAACGGAAGGCGAAACCGTCTGGCAACGCCGTATTGCGGAAAAACTGGCCGGCACCGCCGCGTCATGGCGTGAATCGGCGAACCGGCCGCCGGAACCGGCCGAAAAATGGGCGCCGCATATCCGTCTACAATCCGTCACCATCGAAACACAGGAACAGGAAAATGGCCATACCGATATCTGCCTGACCCTCCTGTTTCTGGATGACGGCCGTGCATTCGACGGCCGCGACATTCAGGCTGTCGTGAAAAACGGAATCGTGACGGACATTTCGGTTTCCGGATAAAACGGCCATTCTGCCTCCGTTCCGGAGCCTTTTGCTCCGTCCGCGCCCTTTTTGCATGTCTCCGGACACAACCGGTTCCCGTGCCAGCCCGAAACAGTCCCCCTTTGCTGGGAAGGAAATCACGTTTTCATCATGCCCCGGTTTCCGGCATTTCCGGATATACGGTAAATCGTGCCGGTTTGCTGCTATCATGACGACAGCATCCGTTTTCCGAAAACCGCATCCGTTTCCGCAACGCCATGAAAAAACTGATTCTTCTCGCATCCCTGCTTCCGCTGACCGCCGTTTGCGCATGGGACGGCATCGAACCGTCAACCGGCACCAAAATCGAAATCACCTCCAAATTGCACAAGGTCAAAAAAGGCAATTCCGTCGAAATATTCGACCACGGCAAAAACGAATACCACGAGATCGAAATCGACCGGATTTCCAGCCACGGCCAGGACGTGAAATTCGAGGTCTATGACAAGGATACCGGCGAAGAGCGCGTATTCATCATGGAAGGCGCACAGAAATAGGCGTACTGCCCTTTGCCGGACGGCATATCCCCTGTCCCATCCCGCACCGTTTTCCGCTCTTTTGGCCCTTTCACGCCAAACCGTGCCGGAAACAGACCGTCCTGCCGCCGCAGGTCATGCGATCACAACTGCGCGGCCCACGCACCGCCACACTGCGGAAAAGGCGATGCTGTGGCACCGTCATCCGGAAAACGGAAACTGCCTGTCCGGCCAGACACACGCAGCCAAACTGGACACCACAGGAAAGGAAACCATGATCATCACTATCGGAACAACTTCCCTTGAAGTCGAACTGTACGACAACCGCGCTGCCCGCAGCCTGCAGGAAAGCCTGCCGCAGGAAATCCGCATGAACAGCTGGGGCAACGAATATTACGGCAAGCTGGCCGGACGCATCGACTATGAAGGCGACGAATTGCGCGACGTTTTCGACATCGGGGAAGTGGCGCTCTGGCCGTCCGGCAACGCTCTGTGCATCTTTTTCGGCTCCACACCCGCCAGTATCAACGGCGAGCCACGCATGGCTTCCGACGGCGTGGCGCTGGGCAAAATCACCGGCGACATTTCCGTCCTGAAAAAACTGAAAGGATCGCTTTCCCATGTGAAAATCTCGGCAAAACCGTAACCGGCGCGGCCGGCGGGCCTGCACGGAAACGGCGGCCTGTCCGTTGTCATACACCGGTGCCGGAGCGGGGGGTACAATAGCGCGATGAAGAAAAGCCTCAAAATCCTCGTCATCGCCGCTTTCGTTTTCATCGCCTACATCGTCTGCTCGATCGCCCTGTTCTCGACGGTCGATCAGAAAAAAACGGCGGACGCCGCCATCATACTGGGCGCGGCGGCCTGGTACAAACGGCCGTCCCCCGTTTTCGAGGAACGCATCCGGCACGGCCTCTGGCTCTATGAAAAAGGCTATGTCAGAAAACTGATCCTGACCGGCGGCAAATCGAAAAACGCGCCCTTTTCCGAGGCGTATGTCGCCCGCCGCTATGCCCTGCAACATGACATCCCGGAAAGCGACATCCTCATCGAGGAAGAATCCCTGACCACCCGGGAAAACCTCATCAACGCCAAGGCCATCATGGAAAACAACGGTCTGAAAACCGCGCTGATCGTCAGCGACCCCATGCACATGAAACGGGCCATGCAGATCGCCGGCGACATCGGCATCACCGCCTGGTCATCCCCGACACCGACCACCCGCTACGAAAGTTTCAGGGCCAAGATTTCTTTCCTCATACAGGAAACCTGGCACATGATCGGCTACTTCATCTATCCCAACGGCCTGCCGGAACGGGCAGCCCCCGGCAACGGTCCATAAATCCGCACGGCAGCCATTTCCGCCATCTCCCGCTACAATATTCATGACATAGACAAATCCGCCGCACAGCTCTTTTTCCCTTTCCGTTCATTCAACCCTTTTCGACCGGAGGTTCTCATGCAACGCACCCTTTTCCGCCACTGGCTGTACATTCTCGCCACCGCCCTGTTCCTCGCCGTTTCCGGCATGGCGAACGCCGTCGATACCCTGCCACGCTCCGGCCCGCTCTTTCCCGAAAACGCCATGAAACTGATCCGGACACAAGGCAAAAAACTGGCCATCATCGACGTACGTACACCGGCCGAATTCGAAAAAGGCCACATTCCCAGCGCGACACTCATTCCCGTACAGGCGCTTGAACAGAATCTCGACAAAATCCCCGACGGACCGGTTCTGCTCGTCTGCCGCACCGGACGCCGTGCCGGCGACGCCTGGGACGTCATCCGCAAGGCACGCCCGCAACAGGACATGCTCTGGTACCTGAAAGGAACGCCCGTCTATCATCCGGACGGAACATACGAATTCATGTAAACGTGCTGCCAGCAGCAAGTGCCTGCCTCGACCGTTTCCAGCACGGAAACAGGCTGGCGGACCGATCGTCATGCAGGGCATGCCGGCACGGGAAGCGATTTGCCGTCACCGTGTCATGGCAGGGGATATGCCCGCCATGACACGACCGGCCGTTCCCTTCCATCCGTTCGGCCATCCCTCATCCGCTTTCCGGTAACCGGCCGCCGGAACGTTCCGGACAATCCGTCTGTTCCTGCCACCAGCTTCGGCAATCGTAACGCTCGCGGATTTCCGGCGGCAACGGCCTGAAACGACCTTTCAGAAACGTTTCCAGCCGTTCGATGGCATCATGACCGATCACGAAAAACCGTGACGGATCGTAGAAATCGCAATCCAGCACCATCCGTCGGTTGGTGATGATCTTCCTGCCCAGCACCAAGGCTTCAGGAATGCGGAAAGACAATCCTTCATCCGGTGTGGTGCGATACATGTCCACCATGATCTCCGATCGCCCGACCATTTCCAGATAGGCAAGATAAGGAATGTTTTCCCGGAACCGTTGCTCCGTCGGAATGACATGTTCATAGATATATCCGGCCACCGACGGAAAAAGCCGTTCCACTTCTTTCCTGATTTCCGTCAGATCGTCCAGACGGAAACGGCCATGCCCGCTTCTATACATCCCGACAAACACATAAAAATAATTCCTGACCAGTGAATCCACCGTTTCCATGACACGCCCGTTCACTGCATTCGGCCGGTACGAAATCCCCATAAACCGTGCATCGGCCTCGTAATAGGACTCTGCCTGGTCAATGATTTTCCGTTCGAGCAGATCATGAAGCGCTTTCCGCAGTGCCGGAAGTTTTTTCTCTTCGACAATCGCCCCCAACAGATCGTGGAACCTCAGACAGACCGTTTTTTCCGGATGCAACAGCCTGTATGCCTTCAGAAGATACGGGTCGGTTACATTGCAAAATACCGTCACGCCCCTGCCATGATCCGCAAAACGCCTGCGCGACAACCAGGCAAGCAACCAGATCACCCGGTTCCGGAAAGCGCACTCGTAATCCGATATTTCCCGGATGGAAAATTCCGGAAAATGCACCCGAATTATCTCAACCACATGTCTGCCGGGAACAAACCAGCTTTTCTCCTGCGACGGAAGAAAAATCGTGTCCACCAGATTCCGGATACAGACAACCCGGGCATAATCGGTAAAGAAATGCCTGACGATGAAACGTTTCGCCTTCCCGGAAAGCGACAGATTCCGTTTGTCCGGACGGCCCGCGAAGCGGTATTTTCCGGACAGCAGCTCACTCAGGGAAAAATCTTCCAGCGACCGGCTGGTATCGATATCCGGAAAATACGCCTTCAGCAACGGAGAAACCGTTTCATGCAAACGCGCATCATTGATCACATGAATCCGGAAACGATCGCGGTATGAAGAACGCTCCTGCCCGCCAAGAAGCGCCTTCCATCGCAAAAACGCCTGGACAGGCATGCGTCACGCCTCCCATGGCGCCGCCTCGGGAAACAGCCTGTGCAAAAACGCCTCGCCCTCCGTTTCCCTTCCATCCGCCATATTGTTGAAACAGAACGTTTTCGGACGAAAAATGCCGAGATCGCGCTCCAGCTTCCGGACATCGTCCCGCAATACCGTCATCATGTCGGCCGGAAAAAAACGGTTGCGAAAACGGGCGGCGAAATCCACCCGGCCGTTAAACCTCACGGGACATTCATATGTATGGATCATCTCGTAGGAAAACAGCACCCTTGAAATTTCACCTCCGGTACGGAAAGGGGCGGAATTGGCTTTTTGAAGTTCGGGATAATCTTCCAGCGTCCGCCGGAAAAACGTCTTCGTATAGGCGTCGATGGAATGGGCCGGCGTATGAAAAGGAATGTCCAACCCCCGCCTTTTCCGGCACAGCATCCATGCCCGGACAACCGTCTTCTGCCAGTCTTTCCGGTCGCCATCCTGCAAAATGCCTTCCGCGACCGGTTCCGTGATTTTCTTTTCCCGCTCACGGCTCATCCACACCACCGGACAGTAGTCGTAATCGTAAAAATCGGAAAGCACCAGCGGACGGTTGAAAAACATGTCGTCATTGGCATACAGAAAACACTCGGACAGACCGGGAATCCTGTCCAGATACATTTCGATCGCAATGGAAGAAAAGAGCGGCAACCGTTTTGCAGGAATGATCTCCCGGTGATCGACAACCGAAATTTTCGGATGATCCTTCAGCCAGACCGGGCGCTGGCCGTCGGTCACGATGAAAATATGCCTGATCCAGGGAACGTTTTCAAAGGCGGACCGGAGGGAATACCGCAATTCATCGTGCTGGACATAACGCACATCCCCCGCATTGTCTTCCGTCAGGACATGGCCGAACGCCGCCATCCGCGCGGCTTTCCGGGCGGCAAATGACGGATCGGAACCGTCGCACCACAAATAGACCAGATCTACCTCCAGCGGGGCATATGTTCTGTTTTCCGTCATGCTTTCCTTTTTCTCATGCTTTAACCGGTGACATCCCTGCCAAACCGGTGACCTGAAGCCTTGCCCGGAAAACACTCACTGTTTCGCCCGCCTGCGTGAAGCCACCACGAAATCTTTCACGGGACAGGCCATGCGCCCTGTCGTGTTCCGTATTCGTTTCCGACTTCCTTTAATAACCGTTAACAGTATCCTTGACTCAATAACACATTGATTCATTTGACAATCTCCAAAAACAGAAGATGACATCCCATCCGGATACGATGGATTCTTTCACGGGATTCCCGTAAAATTCATCCGAACAAACAAGGCTTTATCCGTAAAATCGGCTTGTTCCAAACGTCCGCTAACGGTTATTAACAGATGTTTTTCCGCAACACTTCATCCACTCTCAGGTCCCTCCGGCAACAACAGCTCCTTCCCTTCCCCTCCTGAGCGCCCCACCGGCAGGGACGGGAAACGGAACCCGGAGAAACGCACACCTTTTCCTGACCTTCCGAAACGTATTGATTCCTGTTCTCATCTGGTGTACAACATGCCTGTATGGCGCATCTTTCCGGCGGCAGCTGTCCGCGTGTTCTTCTCCGATTCCATGTGCCCGTACAAACCTGTCCTGCAACGATCCGAAAAACCATCATGTGGAAAATCTATGCTTTCGCCTCGGCCTTCTTTGCGGCCCTGACCGCCATCTTCGCCAAACTCGGCATCAGGGATATCAATTCCGATCTGGCGACCGCCATCCGCACCCTGATCATCCTATTCCTGACCTGGGGCATCGTTCTGGCAGGCAACCATTTGGGCGAAGTCCGAACCATCGGCAAAAACACCTGGATATTCCTCATCCTCTCCGGTGTCGCCACCGGCCTGTCCTGGCTCTTCTATTTCAAGGCCCTCCAAAACGGTGATGTGTCGTTCGTCGCACCGATGGACAAGCTGAGCGTGGTCATGACCATCATCCTTTCGTTCATCATCCTGAAAGAACCGGTCTCCTGGCGTACCATTCTCGGCGGCCTGATGATCGCCGGAGGCAGCCTCGTCCTGCTGACAAAATGAACCGACCGGAAACGGGCGGTACAACCGGCAAGACCATCACGGACTGCACATTTTCCCGGTACGGACACCGTGCTGCCCCATATCGTCCCCGAAACGTCGAATACGCCCCTTGCGTGAACCGGACAACCCCATCCCCGGATACCGTCAGGCAACAGCAACGCGACATTCGTTTCCGGGTTAAAATAGCGGCGTGAGCCGTTTTCATCCATTCCGCCATGCCCGAACCGCTCACAAAAACACTTGCCACCCTGCCTCTCGCAGTCTTTCTTCCGTTCGCCGCCGCTTCTCTGGCCGGCTGCCAGCGCGAACAGGCATCGTCACCCCCCAAAACGGCGGTCTCCGCCTCTCTGGCCGACCCTGCCACCGAACTAACTCGTCAAAACCCATCAGGGAGACACACGGGCGCAATTCCGTATCGGCCTGCTTTACCTCAAAGACGAAGGCGTTCCGAAAGATGACGGCGAAGCCCAGTTCTGGATCGAAAAGGCAGCCCTGCAAAGGCTGGCCGACGCCCAGTCCCGTCTTGGAACACTCTGTCTGGAAAGCATCGGAAACCTTCCCGATCCGGAACAGGCGAAAAAATGGCTGGAAAAAGCCGCCGGCCAGGGAAATGCCGAAGCGCAAATCGGCATGGCCAGACTGTTGCTGACGGAAAACCTCACGGCTGAAAACATCGCATTGGGGCGGCGCCATCGCATTTTTTTCGACACCATGATACACGGCTGGCTGGCCGGAAAAAAACGGATAACCGGCTATTGCCTCGCCACCCTTTTCGGCGCCGTCACCCCTTCTGTTCCTGCTCCAGCGTTCCGCTTTTCATCGGATTCACCCTGTCCGGCATCCCCGTCGGCATCACGACGACATTTCTGATCACCTCCCCGCTGATCAACGAAATCGCCCTTACCCTGCTCTGGTAATTGCTGGGCTGGAAATTCACCGCCATTTACATCGCGACAAGCCTGCTCTCCGGCATTATTGACGGCGTCCTCATGGACACGTTGCGGGCCGGTCGCTGGTTGCAGCCCTTTTTGCAGGAACAGAAAAAACCGGCCCTGTCCCTCTGACAGCCGGTACCGCCCTTCACACAGGACTGGCAGCCCACCACACGTTCGCCAGCCTCGAAATGCGAAACGTCTTCCGGCGTGTCTGGCTCTGGGTCGTCGCCGGCCACTTCGGTAACGGCCAGTGGTGGACGGTTCCACTGGCTATCGCGACCGGAATCCCGCTGTACGCCAACATGACCGGCATCGTTCCCGTCATGGAAAGCCTGATGAAAGGACTTCCGGCCGGAACTGTACTCGCATTCTGTCTCGCCACCGCCGCAGCCAGCCTGCCGGAAATCCTCATGCTGAAACAGGTCATGCGCCCCGGCTGCTGGCACTTTTTCCGGGAACACTGTTCATCATGTTCACCCTGACCGAATCGGCCAGCCGGTCAGAATGGCACGCATGACAAAAAGGGAAAATTCCGGACAGGCGCCATACGTAACGCCATCCTATCGGGAAACCGGCCCTTTGCCGCAGCGAAAAACCTGCATGACGACGAAACGCGCTTCCGAGACGGAAACGTTCATGCCCGATGACCGGAAACGGCTAAATGTCCCCTGCACATGACAGAGTCACGCGTGCAGGCATTTCCCCGGCGTGACGTGGACATTCATCGCCGTTCCAGCTCTAGATGTGCCGTTCGAGAACCCTGAAAAAACGCACCCGCCCCGTCCGCCACGATGCGAACGACCTCTTTCCCGACAGCTGTCCTGCCGTTCCGGCGCCGATGCCATTCCCATCGGACGACCTGCCTGTCATAATGAACGCCATATCGGGTTAACTGTTTCCTTTCCACCATGCAAACCGGCCTGTTCCTGCCTCTCAAACGTCTTGTCGCCGTCATCCTGTTCGCATTCGCCGCGCTGCCTGTACATGCGCAGACGGATGAACCGGCCGGTTCCCCGGCGGCCACAACGGAAAACGCCGGACCATCCCCCCATCCGGAAACGGCAGCAAATACGCAACAGACCCGGCTTTCTCCCAAAGACGAAGGCATCCGGCTCTACCGGAAACGGCAATATCTGGAAGCCCTCCCCTACCTGATGGCGCATGATGCGCAAAAAGACCCGCTGGTGCAAACCGCGCTGGGCAACATGTTCAGTCTGGGGCTGGGCGTCGACGCCGATCCGGAAAAAGCGTTTTCCTGGTACCTGAAAGCGGCGAAACAGAACAACGCCATCGCCCAGCTGTATGTCGCCTACTCTTTTGAAAAAGGACTCGGCACCGCGAAAAACAGCCGCGAAGCATTCAAATGGTATGGCAAGGCGGCCGGAAACGGCATTCCGGACGCCCGGTACAAACTCGGCTACCTGACCGAAAAGGGAAACGGCACCCGTGCCAGCCTGAAAAAAGCGCTCGAGTGGTACCACCAGGCGGCCGAAGACGGCAATGCGGCGGCACAGACCCGGCTCGGACGTGCCTACAGCGAAGGAAACGGCGTCAAACGCGACTATCTGGAAGCCGCACGCTGGTTCTACCGCGCTGCCGAACAGGGCAATGTCCAAGCCCAGACCGCGCTGGCGTGGCTTTACGAAACAGGCCTTGGCGTCGGCAAAGACGAACCGCGCGCCGCGAGCTGGTACACGAAAGCGTCCGAACAGGGATACGCCCCGGCCCAGAACAATCTCGGCTACCTCTATGACAGCGGAACCGGCGTCATGCAGGATTTCGCCGCCGCCCGCAAATGGTACGAGGCCGCCGCGGTGCAGGGCAACATTTCCGCCATGTTCAATCTGGGCCAGCTTCATTATCTCGGCCACGGCACCCCGCAAAACTACGCAAAGGCGGCCGAATGGTTCGCCAGAGCGGCGGAAAAAGGCCATCCCAGAGCCATCAACAATCTTGGCATGGCCTACCTCGACGGCATGGGCGTCGAAATGGATCGAAAAAAAGCCGGACAGTACTTCACCCGCGCCGCCCAACTGGGCAATGCCCATGCCCAATACAATCTGGCGACCCTTTACGTCCAGCATCCCGATGCGCTGACCACTGCGGACCACACGAAAAAAACCGATGCACTGGCGCTGCACTGGTTCAGAAAGAGCGCGGAAAACGGCCATCCTGCCGCGATGGAATATCTGGCGGACGTGTATCGCTACGGCAAACTGGGCCAGCGCAAAAACCCGGAACGGGCAGAAAACTGGCAGAAAAAGGCCGATGCACTGGAGGAACGGGAAAAAGCGGCACAAACCGTCCTTCCCCTGCCCCAGAGCAGCGACGCCACACCGGCCGGCAAGGACGACAAGCCATCCCCAGAAAAAACCGCGACTGCCGGACCGACAGACAAATACGACGAAGACTGGCTCAGATAAACCGCACCGGATAGCGACGGCCTCGCCGGTAGTACACAACACACATGCGCCGTATCCCGCCCATCCGGACAACTTTCCGAAACGTGCCGAGAAAACATCCGGCTTTCATCAGGCGGGAAACACCCTGAAAATGCCCCGCTTCAGAAAAAACGGGCAATAATATCTCCGTTTCCACCATCGGGCCGTCCATCATATCCGCCGCTTTCCGCAAACTGCCGGCGTGCATGGAACACAACAGGCCAGTCCGCCAACAGAAAAATGGAAGACCACCCGGCATGTACCGTCGCCGGCCCCCTCCCCATTTTTCAGGATTTTCCCGGCTGTTCCTGCAGGAACGGTTTCCGGATACGACTGCATTTTTTCACGTACATGCTTTCGAAAAGACCGGACCGTTCGCGGGTTTTCATGAAAACGCCGTATCGAAACACCTGTATGGAACATCCGCAGTCCATACCGGACAGCGACTCGGTGAACACAAAAGACAGAGACAGGAAGTATGTATTTTCAGGGAAGGTCCGCATCAGGAAACGGACACGGCGGGAAAAACGATATCCGTGAAAGAAACGGAATCCGCCGGGAAACCGGTACCGCACCGCAAGGATGCGGACCGGAATCAGAGAGCCGGATCAGGTCCGGTTCGCGTCAGCATCTGCTTCATAGCTGGCATGATGGGTGCTCAGGCCCGGGAAGGCATCCGCATCATAGACATTGCCCAGCGCATAAGGCAGCGGATTGAACCCCGCTTTCTGCTGCGAGCTGTATGTGGACCCCAGAATGACGCCGATTGCCAGAAAACAGACGAAAATGGCGGAAATGAAAGAACCGACAATTTGGGACTTGGTTTGAGTAGACATTGTAATCACCTTAATTGTTCAAAAATTCGCTCTCCATCATTTATTTGCAAAAACTAACGCTCCATAAGGTTTAATGTTGAACTCAAGTTGTCTGCCTTCACTGGAGAGTATTCGTGAAGGCCACGGGTTACTTTTTAAAACATGTCCCAAACGGCTTCAAGAAAGTTTTCTATACGTATTTATTCTGCTTTTCCGGCCGGAATTTCGAGAAAACAGGATAATTCACTGAAAATCTGCTTAACCGCCTGATTCACAACAATAATTTTCCCGAATATTTATTCCGTTTTTTTTTTTGATAGGCTCGCATGAAATCATCAATAAAATTGATGCCGATTGAATGCAACTGGATCGGAACGCAACACTGCACCTGTGCCGGCAGACCGGTTAGGCCATCCCGGAAAACGGCGGCTGTTCCCGGAAAAAACACCGTGTTTCCTGTCATGGCAAGGATCTTTTTCTGCGCCCGTCCTCTGTTCGGCCATCTCCTCATCCTGTTTTGCAGGACAGGATAGCCCGTTGCGGAAAAACGGCCTTCTGGAAAAAGAAAAAGGAAAAACGACGGGATGAAAAACGGATTGCCGGAAATGAAAACGCGGCTCTGGCGAAGCCGCGTATGGGGTTTTCGATCGGTTCCGGTTTCCGTGGAAACCGTCCATCAAGTCCCCGCAGATTTATTTTAATACGGACACTTCCCTTTTTTCAAGTGTTTTTTCCGGCATCATTGCCGGGAAACGCTTTTCCTGAAAAACCGCCCGTTCCGTAAGAAA
>CAZRQR010000048.1:7017-12586 GCA_964602435.1 uncultured Oxalobacter sp. | reverse complement strand
TGGCGATGCATGAATGAAATATGAATCCTGATGGCAATGTCATTTAATGATTATTTGCGGACGTACCGATCCATGCATAGCTGTTTCATTCACACAACGCCCTTTTCTCACCGGCATGGCACATCCCCCCTGAACGGCCAGACAAAAGCCGGATACACCGCATCCGCCGGAAGGCGAACCGGTATGAAAAAATCCCGTAAAAAAGAAACGGACAGATACAGCACAAAAACCGAAAACATGCCGGCCGCTGGTATGAAACGGGCCGGTTCATCAGTGAACTAGCCCGTGACGGTCCCTACAGAGGAAATGTCATCCTGAAGATACCACCGGCATGAAACCGAACACGACAAAACGCCTTCAGGCAACGTGCAGACAGCATATCCGCCACACAGAAGACCGTTGCCGATATTCAACCATCAGCCGGCCACCGGTTTCACCGCCGCAAACCGCAGCCGGACATAATCGGCCACCCACTTCCCGTCCGGCTTCATGAGCGCCGGCCGGCAATACTCCGTTACATCGGCCAAAAAATCCTTCCGGTTTTCCGGATCGAACAACGCGAGAAAATCATGCGCGAAAACCGACAACCAGCCTTCGACTCCATCCGGCAGTGGCGTCGGCCGCTCGAACAGTTCGATTTCCCGCACGATAAACCCCCGTTCCTCCAGCAGGCGCCGCATTTCCGGCCCATCAGCGAAACGCTAGGGAAACGGCAGCGCATCCGATTACAGCACGCGCCGGGCAAACGCCTTTTTCAGTCCGTCCAGAATGCCGCCAACATTGCCCTTGCCGCCACATTCGGCCACAAAACGGCCACCGGGTTTCAGGGCACGCCACACGCCGTCGATCACTTTTTCCTGACGGTGCATCCAGTGCAGCGCCGCATTGGAGAATACGGCATCGAAATCCGGACCGAACGTTATCGATTCAGCATTCATCACCCGTGTATTGACCCCGCGTGCCTTCGCGGCGGCCATTAGTTCACGGCTCGTGTCGATCCCGACCACCTCGCATCCGGCAAGCTGCATGCGCTGCGCAAGAAATCCGTCGCCGCACCCGACATCCAGAATCCGCTCCCCTCTACCTTCGGCGCCAGCAGTTAAACAGACACCTCTTCCGGCCATCCTGCCGGAAAACGGTTTTACCGCCGCACGGCCGCCCGCAACCGTCCCATCCAGAACGGTCACCTAGGGTTTGACCGCATAAAACCGGAGCCGCACATAATCGGCAAACCACCTGCCATCATCACGCATGAGTTTCGGCCGGCACAATGCCATCACATCGTCCAGGAACACCTCGCGCTCTTTCGGATGCAGCGAGGACAGGTAATTGTTTGCGAAAACCGACAGCCACTGCGCGATCGTCCCGGGCAATACCGTCGGCCGTTCGATCACTTCCATCGACCGGACGACAAGGCCGCCCGCCTCCAGCATTGCGGTCGCATCTTCCTTCGTGACGAATACCCAAGGGTGAAGATTGTCGACCTCGATGCCGCGTCTGTCCAGTGCCGTCGTCACCGCCTCGACGACCGTTCTGACATTGTTCTTCTCGCCGCATTCCCCAACAAAACGGCCGCCCTTTTTCAGCGCCCTGACCACACCTGCCACTACCCGGCCGGGATGACGCATCCAGTGCAGCGACGCATTGGAAAACACCCCGTCGAATTCCGCATCGAACTTCATCGCCTCGGCATTGATCTGCCGTGCATCGACACCTTTTGCACGGGCGGCCGCGACCGCCTGCGGATTGATATCGATGCCGACCACCTCACAGCCCCGTTTCATCATTGCTTCCGACCAGACACCCGTTCCGCAACCGAGATCCAGCATCCTTTCGCCCGCCTTCGGCGCGAAAAGTTCCAGAACAGGCGGCCCCATATCGGTCAGCAGGCTCGCCATTTCCAGCATGCCGGCCTGACTTCCAGACTGACCATCGCTCACCATAACGTCACACTCCGGTAAAAAAACGACAGAAACCAGACGGCCAGTCCGCAAACCTCCTGCCAACAACATGGCAAAACAGCTCTGGCCGCTCACCCAATACCAGCAAAAGACAACGGCAACAAAAGAAAACGTCGCCGGTATCACTTTAACACGTGAACATCCGTTTATCCCAAAATATTGTCCAATTTTGCAAATCGTGTATCCTATAGCTTTACGATAAGGAGTTTTCAACAAACCACCATGCCTGAGCACCCTGAACACAGTCAAAACACCAACAAACCCGCCAGAACATTCCTGGACAAACTGGCATCCCTCATTTCTTCCGAACCTGATACCCGCACCGAACTGCTGGACATTCTGCACGACGCGCACCACCGCAAACTGATCGACACCGAATGCCTGTCCATGATCGAGGGCGTATTCCGCCTTTTCGATTCCGCCGTGCGCGATATCATGATCCCGCGTTCCCAGATGTACGTCATCGACATCACGCGGCCCATGTCCGAATGGATTGACGACATCAGGGAAAACGGCCACTCGCGCTACCCCGCCATCGAGGGCGACCCCGAAAGAATCGTCGGCATCCTGCACGCGAAAGACCTGCTGCACGCGGGCGAAAAAGACTTTTCCGTCCGCGAAATCCTGCACCCGGCCGTTTTCATCCCCGAATCCAAACGGCTGAACGTCCTTTTGCGCGACTTCAGGAACACCCACAACCACATGGCGATCGTCGTTGATGAATTCGGCAACATCTCCGGACTGGTCACCATCGAGGACGTGCTGGAACAAATCGTCGGCGACATCGAGGACGAATTCGACGACGACAACGAGGACAAGATCGTTTCCGTAAAAGCCGGTTCCGAAGGCCCGTGCTGGCGCATACCTGCCCTGACCGAAATGGAAGAATTCAACAAAACGCTCGGGACCGCGCTGGAAGACAACCGGGTCGACACCATCGGCGGATTCGTCGCCAACCACCTCGGACGCGTTCCGCACAAGGGAGACACCTTCGACATTGACGGCCTGCATTTCGAGGTGCTCCGAGCCGACGCCCGCATGCTCCACACGCTGCTGGTCGAAAAAAGAAACGCCACGCAGGAAAAAAATCCGGCAAAGCTGTAAAATAGCGGTATTGCTTTTCGGCAGGTTCTTGAAAAATGGCAAAAAGAGCCAAAATACGCGAAAAACGGTTACAATCCGTTCAGTTCGGTAACGAAAAAGGGCATCAACCATCAGCCAACCGAGGTATTTTATGAACTCTGACAAAGACATCGAATTACACGATACCGACGATACCGGCATCTGCCTGACGTGTATCGAAAACGAAGCCGACGGTCCGACAACCGATGTGGACTTCACCGGCACCAGTGTCAACCACATCGAACCGGAAGACGATCCGACGACCGACGTGGACTATACGGGAACCAGCATCAGCAGCATCGAACCCGGCGACTTCGTCCATGCCGGCAGAAGCGGCAACCACATTGACGCCCAGTGCGAGTGGGACGAAACAGAAGGCATGTTCGCATTCGGTTCCGTTTCCTACCGCGACCCGCTGGGAGACGTCGAACTGGGCGATACCGACGATACCGGCATCTGTCTGCACTATCTCGATACCGACTCCGACGACTTCGAACCCGACGTCAACTTCACCGGCGCCAGCATCATGCACATGGACGACGATGACGAGGAACCCTCCACCGACGTTGACGTGACCGGACGCGACATCGCCCACCTGGTCCAGTAGGCGCCGGAAGACGGCATCACAAGGGTCCGGCATTCCGGACCACAGAAATTTTTTCGATCGACAGCATAGGAAAAAAAGCGGAACCGGCCCTTCATGAAGAGACTGAAGTCCCTGACACTGCCCGCCATCGCCTTTTTCGCCGGCGCGGTAACGCCTTTCGCTTTCGCTCCTTTCGGCCTCTGGCCCCTCCAGATCGTCTGCTTGGCCATCCTGATCGCGGCCATCCTGCACACGGAAGGGCCACGGGCCGCGTTCTTCACCGGCTGGGCCTACGGCACCGCCAGCCTCGTCTCCGGCCTGTACTGGCTCTACGTCAGCATGCATACCTACGGCGGCATGAACGCTCTGACGGCGGCTGCCGCCGTCTTTCTGCTCGCCCTGTTTCTGGGCATCCTCGCCGGATTCGCCTGTCTTCTCATCCGCTTTTTCATGAAAGGCTGGCAGGCCGGAAACGGCGTCACCACCATCCTTGTCTTCCCCGCCTTCTGGGTCCTTTCCGAATGGGTGCGCGGCTGGATCGTCACCGGACTGCCTTGGCTCGTGACCGGCTACGCCCATACCGGCAGCCCGCTGGCCGGATACGCCCCCATAACCGGTGTCTATGGCGTTTCCTTCATCGCCGCCATCGTAGCCGGCGCCATCGCTTTCTTCTTCCATATCGGCAGGGAACGGTGGAAATCCTCGCTGGCGACCGTACTGACCGTCATCGCCCTCGCTTTCGGCGCCGGCGCCCTCCTCCTGCGCATCGACTGGACACATCCCCATGGAAACCCCATTCAAGTAAGACTGCTGCAAGGCAACGTCCCGCAGGAATTCAAGTTCACCCCCCGCCAGATCGCAAGCGCCTTGGACATGTACGCCGGCATGATCACGGCCAAACCGGCAGACCTGATCGTCACACCGGAAACCGCCATCCCGGTCTATACCCACCAGCTGCCCGACGGCTACCTCGAGCACCTTGCGCAGTATGCCGCGCAAAGCCGTTCCCATCTGGCTCTCGGCATGCCGCTGGCCGACACCGCAACCGTCTACACCAACAGCCTGATCGTCATCGCCCCGGAAGACGCCGGCACCCCCGGTCTGGCCAGCTACCGCTACAACAAGCACCACCTCGTCCCCTTCGGCGAATTCATCCCGACCGGATTCAGGTGGTTCGTCAGACTTATGCGCATCCCGCTGGGTGACTTCACACGGGGCGAGCCGCTGCAGAAACCCTTCAGGGTCAACGACCAGTGGATACTGCCCAACATCTGTTACGAAGACATCTTCGGCGAGGAAATCGCCGACCAGATCCGCCACGAATACAAGACCGGACAGGCCATTCCGACCATTCTCCTGAACGTCTCCAACATCGCATGGTTCGGCGACACCATCGCCATGCCGCAACACCTGCAAATCTCGCAAATGCGCTCGCTGGAAACCGGCCGGCCCATGCTGCGCGCCACCAACACCGGCATCACCGCCGTCATCGACGCCAAGGGCCGGCTCACCGCCCGGCTCGCCCCCTACACCCGCGGCGAACTCGTCATGACCGTACAGGGTGCCCGCAACCCGACACCGTTCATCCGCTTCGGCAACATCGCCATCCTCGTCGTCGCACTGGCCGCCCTCGCCATCGCCCGCATCCTCTCGGCCAGAAAACGCCAGCGCTGAAACCGCACGGGCACAGCCGGACGACCATCACCTGTTTTCCGGCTGCCGCCTTATTTCCCAGCCGCACTTATCACCTTTCCCCGTGAAGCACACCATGAACCGGATTACACACGGACTACCATTCCACCTCGCAGGCAGTCATCCTGCGCGGCAAACGCCATCGACAACATCCAACAGAAAATGACAAACCGCTAACGTTTGCCTCCGCCACATGTATAATATCGCC
>CAZRQR010000048.1:0-6917 GCA_964602435.1 uncultured Oxalobacter sp. | reverse complement strand
ATCAAAACGGATATACCTCTCCCCAAAGCGCACAATCCTTACACGCGGGAAGATGTCAAAAACCGGTTTTCCCACAAAAACGGCTGGGCGCATCCCTATATGCTCCGCGTTGAAGTATGGGGCTCGCTGTTTTCCTTCGAAAGCATCCGTGACATCCAGTTCGATACCAGTTTCAAACGTGGAGGCGAAGACGGGATGTTTTCCAGACTCATCCTGTCGAAAATCAGAACAGCGGCCTATATCGACGAAATCCTCTACTTCTGGCGCCAGCGCAAATCTTCTGCTTCCCACATGCCGGACGAAACGCCCGATTTCGAGGAAGCCATCCAGAGAACTCACAACATGAATATTTACATAAAAGACGATGCACCAACCGACACCTATAAAACGTCCAAACAGAACCTGCTAGTCAGTTGTGTATGGAACTCATTGATCCATATCGTCAAAAGCTGCAACCCGTTCCTGAAAAAAGATTTCGATTACCTGCTAGATTTCATCAGAAACCATGTCTCATTCGATTCGCTCGACAAACGACGCAAACGCTACATGAAAATGCTGTTCTGGCCTCTGCCGATTCTCAAAATCTATTTCCGTTATATCCGGATAAGCAGCAATAAAACGAAAAAATTCGCCGACTTCTACGACTGAACACTGTGTAGGTGGACCATTCATCCTGCCTGCAGCCGGTTCACTGACCTGTTTCTGCGACAACATATGCAGGAAATCCATGACTACAGGAATCCAAAAGCGGAATTTCCTGCAATCGCAATACAGTCCCTTGCGGCATTCATGCTGAAAATACATACCGTTTTTCTGCATATGTCATCCAGCGCCCTTTCCGGCAGAAGTCCTTTTTCAATGTAGTATCCCCGGACACAGCCAGTTCCACCCGGAAACAGTCACAACCATTCCGGGCCGGCCCGCCACGAAAAAAACCCTCTTCGCATGAAGAAGGGCAAAACTATCCTGAGTTTCCGTGCACGAAATCTGTGCCACGGTGCCAGTATACCCGGAACCGGTGCATCGGCCAGCATTCCCGGCCTTTTTTCCCGCCACCTCGCAGGCAACCTGCAAACCGCCGCAAATCTTGCAAAAAACGTTTTATCAATGATACGATTTCCCTTATAAATCGAAATACCCATTTGAGGGAGTAGTTTGCACATGTCATTGTGTGACAAGTCAACATCTTGACCGTCCGGTCTGGCTTGTCTTAATGAACGAGACTCACGTATGGTTTCTGCCATACTTGGGTCTTTTTCATGTCAATTACCTTGAAAAGGGGTTTCCGATGAATGGATGGATGGAAACAAGAAAAGGTTTACTTGAAAAACTGGGAACGGACGCATCCCGTGGCCTGACAGCCTCCCAAGTGGAAACGAACCGCCAGCGCTACGGTGCCAACCGGCTGACCCGCAACAGGTCCGATTCCCTGTTCAGACGGATATGGGAAGCCACGACTGAACCCATGATCGCCATGCTGGTCATCGCCTGGCTGATTGCGGTAGGCGTCAACATCTTCCAGCACATGACCGGCGGAGAATCGGATTTCCTCGAATGCACCGGCATACTCATCGCGATCCTGCTTTCCGTCACCATCAGCGTCATCATGGAAGGGCAGAGTGCGAAAGCCTTCGAGGCGCTCTCGAAAATCAGCGACAACATCATCGTGCGCGCGCTGCGCGACGGCCGCACCGTCATGCTCAGCCAGGAAAACATCGTCACCGGCGACATCCTCCTGCTTGCCACAGGCGACAAGGTCCCCGCCGACGGCAGGCTGCTGGAATCCACCAGCCTTTCAGCAGACGAATCGGCTCTGACCGGCGAGAGCATGCCCGCCGACAAGAATGCCGGGCTAGAAATCACCGACGAGAAAACCCCTCTGGCCGAACGCGCCAACATGCTCTACGCCGGCACCTACATCACAGGCGGGCACTGCAAAATGGTCGTGACCGCCACCGGAAACGCCACCGAATTCGGCAAAATCGCCCGCGAACTGGGCACTGCCCAGAAAACTGTCACGCCCCTGCAGGAAAAACTGGCCCGTCTCGGCAAGATCATCACCGTTTTCGGCATGTTCATCGCCGCCGTCGTCTTTTCGATCCAGATCGTCACCTACGCCATGCACAACGACCTGACCCTGGACGTCGTCATGGAAACCTTCGTTACTAGCATCGTCCTGATCGTCGCCATCGTGCCGGAAGGACTGCCGGCCATTGTCGCCATCTCCCTGTCGATCAACATCATCAAACTGTCCCGGCAGAACGCACTGGTCAAGAAACTGGTCGCCTCCGAAACCATCGGCTGCATCAACGTGATCTGTTCCGACAAAACCGGCACCCTGACCGAAAACCGCATGACCGTAGCCGGTTTCTACGACACGACCTGGCATACGGACATTTCCCGGCTCACCTCGCCCTGGCTGATCCACAACTTCTGCCTGAACACCACCGCGGACATCGGGGAAAATGGCGCCTTTCTCGGCAATCCGACCGAATGCGCCATGCTTGACTTCTACGAAAAATCGCCCGAACGCGCCAGAAGCGGCTTGTCCTATCGAGACGAACGTGACAACCACACCACCCTATGCGCCTTCCCGTTCTCATCCGAACTTCAGCACATGACCACCATCTCCAGCGTGGACGGGAAAATCATCTCCTGGGTCAAGGGAAGCCCGGAATGCATCTTCGGGATGTGCCGCCTTTCAGACAGTGAAAAGACCGACATCGGGAAACACATCCGCGCCGCGCAGGAAAAAGCCATGCGCATCATCGCGTTCGCCCACAAGGAACTGCCGGCCATGCAGGACTACGGCGAGGAAACGCTACACCGCGAAATGGAAAGCGACATGGTCTTCGACGGCTTCGTCGCCATCACCGACCCACTGCGCGCCGACGTCTACGACGCCGTCCGGTCCTGCCGCAACGCCGGCATCGCCCTGAAAATCCTCACCGGAGACAACATCGTCACCGCCACGGCCATCGCACGCGAACTGCACCTGCTGGACAACGGCGGCATCGCCCTGGAAGCGAAAGACATCGCCGACATGAGCGACGAACAGCTTCTGGCCAAACTGCCCTCGATCGCCGTCATCGCGCGCAGCACCCCGATCACCAAGATGCGCGTCGTCAAACTGCTGAAAGAAGCGGGCAATGTCGTGGCCGTCACCGGCGACGGCATCAACGATGCACCTTCCCTGAAAAACGCGGACGTAGGCGTCGCCATGGGCATCTCCGGCACCGAAGTCTCCAAGGAAGCCAGCGACATCGTCCTTCTGGACGACTCGTTCGCCACCATCGTCCGGGCCGTGGAATGGGGACGCAACATCTATGAAAACTTCAAGCGTTTCATCACCTTCCAGCTCACCGTCAACCTCGCGTCCGTCATCGTCGTACTGTCCTCCGTCCTGATGGGCCTAAAAGCGCCATTCACCGCACTGGACCTACTGTGGATCAACATCATCATGGACGGCCCGCCGGCCCTCACCCTCGGACTGGAACCCGGACACGACGACATCATGAGCCGCAAACCCGTCGGCCGTGACGAAAACATCATCTCGAAATCCATGTTGGGCCGCATCGTCGGCACCGCCCTCTACATGTCCGCCGTCTTCCTCGTGCAATACCGTTTCAATTTCCTGAAGGCCACCGAATCGGAAATGCACACCGTCCTGTTTACCCTGTTCGTGCTCTTCCAGCTCTTCAACGCCTTCAACTGCCGCGAACTGCGCCGGGCCAGCCTATTCAGAAACCTGTTCAAAAACCGCCTGATGCTGCTGACCACCGCCTGCACCTTTATCCTGCACGTCCTGCTCATCCAGTTCGCCAGCACCTTCTTCAGCACCGTCCCGCTGGATCTGGTCATGTGGCTGAAACTCATCGGCATCGCATTCAGCGTCGTCCTGTTCGCCGAACTGGCCAAACTGATCTGGCGGCTGGCCCACTGGCAACATCCCCGGATGCACCGCCGGACCAGCATGCCATGACCTTCAGGCCCCGGCCATCGCGGAGTAAACCGGCCGAAAAACGGCAGACACCCCCGTTCCGGCGTAACCACGCCATCCGGGCTGGAAACGCATCCGGCAGGCCGGTTCGTCATCCATTCAAAATCCTTTGAAACCGTCACAGGTTTGAAACATAATAAACATATCATCGGCATGAAAGAAAAGGATTCCATGAGCGAAAACGAAACGGAAAAACGCAAGAGCCAGTGGACGAAACTGCTCTCCCCTGTACGGCACAACAACATCGACCCGGCCGATGTCATCTTCGACATCACCCGCAGCCCGTTCATACAGGACTACGACCGCATTCTCTTTTCCAACTCGTTCCGCATGCTGGCCCGGAAAACACAGGCCCATCCCTTTGCCGTCAACGACCATGTCCACCACCGGCTGATGCACTCGCTGGAAGTCTCCAGCGTCGGCCGCTCGCTCGGCATCATGGCCGGCTACTTCCTGAAAGAACGTGGCGAACTGCCGGACGTCATCACCCCCGAACACATCGGCCAGATCGTGCAGGCTGCCTGTCTCGCCCACGACATCGGCAACCCGCCCTTCGGCCACGGCGGCGAATCGGCACTCCAGGACTGGTTTCGGGACACCGCCAACAACGACCGCTACCTCTCCGAACTGACCGAACGGCAAAAAGCCGACTTCAAATCCTTCGACGGCAACGCACAGGGCTTCCGCGTCGTGACCGCCTTGGAAAACCACAAGGACAGAGGCGGCCTGCGGCTGACCTACCCGACACTGGCGGCACTGGTCAAATACCCCCGCTCCGCATGGGACGCGATGGGCGACGGCTCCTCCAAATTCAACTTCTACCAGTCGGAAAAAAAAGTCTTCGATGCAGTCTTCACCACACTGGGCCTGAAAGACGGCAACCGCTATCACCGCCACCCGCTCTCCTATCTCACCGAAGCGGCAGACGACATCTGCTACTGCATCATCGATATGGAAGACGCACTGGAACTGGACATTATCGGCTTTTCCGATCTGGAAAACGTCATCGGCCCCATCTACGACAGACTGGCCCTTAACCCGAAACGCATGGCCGGCATGGACTCCAACCGCCGGCGCGCCGGCCTGATCCGCGCCAAACTCATCGCACTGATGATCGATGCCACCTTTTCCGCCTTCCGGACCCACTACGACACCATCATGGACGGTAAAAACATCCATTGCCTGCTCGACCATACGGAAGAAGACGTCCGGGAATACATGGGCCGTGCCCGCACCCTCTTTTTCAACGTCATCCTGAAAAACCATTCCAAAATCGCGCTCGAAATCGGCGCCTACACCCTGTACAAACGCCTGCTGGACACCTTTATCCCGGCCTGCCATCAGGCCAAAACCGGAAAACGGCTGTCCTACCGCGACCAGCAGGCCCTGACCCTCATGGGCATCCACGCCCCGACCGGAGACGACGATCTGTACATGGCCTACATCCGCGTCATGGACTACATCACCGACATGACCGACCCGCGCGCCACCTTCCTGTCACGGCAGCTTGCAGGCATCACCGATTGCTGAAACGGCCTTGAAACGGCTCCGAAACGCCCGTCCGGCACGACAGGAAAAACACCGCACACGCAAAACCGGCAACATCGTCCGACCCGCCGTGCGGAAACGGACAGAACCGCACGGATACAAAAGACCGCCCGCTCACCGAAATGGCCTCCGCGCCATTTCCCGCACACACTTCCTTCATCCGGGGTGACGCGCCGGACGACGTCTTCGCCGGATGCCATTATCCCAACGGCCAGATCATCCGGCCCGAAAAAACGGAAACCCCAAGCTCACAGACGTTTCCCAGTGAGATCCTTGCAAGGATAACTGACTGAAAAAAAGCCGAAAAAGCGGAGGTTCTCGCACTTTGCCTTTCAAAAGCCCTGTTCATCAGGCTTTGCAAAGGCGCAGTCGCACCCCTCGCGGGTGAGTGGATTGAAACTCTACATGTTAGCCTGTCACCGCTGTCTAGACGGTCGCACCCTTTACGGGTGCGACCGCCGGAACGGAAACAGCCGGTACGAGGGCAAAATCCTTTCCATCCGGTAGTCCGGCGCCGTCCGTATCGATTTTCCCTCCAGACGCCAACGCGTTCAGAATATCGGCACAGGGCAGCGCCTCTCCCGCGTCTTTCGCCGATGATGTGACCATGACGCTCCCTGCTTCCGTATCGCCCTCGACCCGGCTGAAATCCAGCAGGACATTGCCGCTGTCGATGAGATTGCCGTTTTTCCAGCCGTCTCCGGCATTCCGCACTCTTCCCCCCGTCGTCAATAGCGATGAGATAGGTCTTGCTGGCATTGGCCCCTGTCACGGTCAGCCTGGCCCCGTCCGCAATACTCAGGCCTCCCGTCATGCAGATGATGAACTTGTCTTTCTGGCCGGCCTGATTTTCCACTTCCGATGCACTGGCCGCATGGCCGTCCATGACAACATTGCTGTCGCCGACGGTGACGAGAACATTTGTTCCGCCGGCAAAAGCCACCTTCCCCTGTTCAACGGTACGCCCCCGGCGATTTCGAGCTCCCCACTGTTCAGGTTCATCTCCCCATTTTCATCAATCCCGCTCCCTATGGTGGTCTTTTCGTGTTCCTGCCCCGCCGCACCGAAATTCAGTGTCCTTTCATTGGTGATGTCGTTCGGCCTGCCGGCCGCCGTGTTTCCCGAAAAAGCGTTCACTCCTGAAAAGGTGATGGCGCCATAGCCGCTGTTGTAGATCGCACCGCCTTTTTCTCCCATCGCGGTGTTTCCGGCAAACGTATTGCCCGACATGTCGCCAATCGTTCCGTAATTGGAAATGGCGCCATCCGAAGCGAAACCGGTCACCTCATTTCTGGAATAGAGTAAGGGTGCGGAATTGGCACGCCACCCTTCTCACCGAACCGAACGTGCCCATCCAGGCATTCGGCTC
>CAZRQR010000047.1:0-13127 GCA_964602435.1 uncultured Oxalobacter sp. | reverse complement strand
TTTCCATTATTCGGCAATACATTGAACAACAGCAAACTCCTGGTTAGGGAAAACCTCGCCTTATATCCACTACCCTAAAGAACGGGGATATAAGGCGCACTAGGTAATCCCTTAACGTTAATATCCGGTAAAAACTTGGGCGGCAGAATATTTTCTGCCGTTTTTTCTTTGCCTGAATACGTCATTTGACATAGCACCCTGCGTTATTCGGCCAATTTTACAAATTTTTTCCACTGGCATAATGAAATCATGTTCCTGCGTTTCGTGTTGGAACATGAAATTTCAAACTTATTGTTTATGAGGTGATTAAATGGGAAGCACAGGTTCAGTGAGTTCATGGGAAGAGGCTCTGCTGGTTGCGGCAATCCAGTATCCCGTTCCTGTTGTGAGTGGTCCTTCGGACATTCAGGTCAACGTTGACAGGATCTGCAAGGCGGTCGCTTCAACCAAGGCCGGTTATCCGGGACTTGATCTGATCGTTTTTCCTGAATATTCGACGCAGGGACTGAATACGGCCATCTGGTCTTATGACGAGATGTTGCTCAGTCTGGACAGTCCCCAGGTCGGCCAGTACAGGCAGGCGTGCAAGGAGGCGGATGTCTGGGGGGTCTTTTCCATCATGGAGCAGGATCCTGAGGGCGGTCCTCCATTCAATACCGCTCTCATTATCGATAATAAAGGCGAGATCGCGCTGCATTACAGGAAATTGCAGCCTTGGGTTCCGGTAGAACCTTGGGCTCCCGGCAATCTGGGCATGCCGGTATGCGATGGCCCGAAAGGATCGAAACTCGCAGTCTGTATCTGTCATGACGGCATGTTTCCGGAACTGGCCCGCGAAGCGGCTTACAAGGGATGCAACGTCTATATTCGCATATCGGGTTATTCGACGCAGGTGAACGATCAGTGGATCATCACCAACCGTACCAATGCCTGGCAGAATCTGATGTATACCGTATCGGTCAATCTGGCGGGTTATGACAATGTCTTCTACTATTTTGGCGAAGGCACGATCTGCAATTATGACGGCAATGTCATTCAGCAGGGACACAGAAACCCGTGGGAAATCGTGACGGCAGAACTGTTCCCGCGCCTTGCCGACAAGGCTCGTGAAAACTGGGCTCTGGAGAACAATATCTTCAATCTCGGGTGCCGTGCCTATGTCGGCAAACCGGGCGGTGAAAAAGCCAATTATTTGACATGGGTCCGTGATCTGGCCGAAGGCAAATACAAGTTGCCGTGGGATGACAAGATCAAGATACGCGATGGCTGGAAATATTATCCGAATGGCGGACAGTATGGCCCCATGCCCGATAAATTCAAGAAAAAGTCATGAAATATACCCTGCCTGCAATCAGATGGATCGCGTAGCTTTCCACTGACAGGAACTGCTTTCTCTGAAGAATCAGAGAAAGCAGTCATATATCTAGGCTTGCCCATATCGGACGATTTTTCATTTTTCCGGAGTCTCTGAAGTAAAAACTCACCCGAAATCATTTTTTCACAAGATACATCTGGACAAAAACCGATCAGGCAGCCTGTCTAGTGATAACTGGGTCAACCATCTGCCGGAAAAATGAATGTTTCCGGCCTTTAACAGGAAATATTCAAAATGCGACTTATGCCACGTGAAATAGAAAAACTGATGCTTCATACAGCAGGAAAACTTGCCGCCGAGCGTAAAGCCAGAGGGCTGAAACTGAATTACGTTGAGGCTGAAGCGTTTATCTGTTCAGAGTTAATGGAACTTGCAAGAGACGGAAAAACGGTCAGGGAGCTTATGGAGACTGGAACGACCCTGCTTTCAGCCAATGACTGTATGGAGGGCGTGGCAGACATGATTGACGAGATTCAGATCGAGGCAACTTTTGATGATGGAACAAAACTCGTCACCATTCACAAACCCATCAGACAGGAGAAAAAATCATGAAGCCCGGAGAGTTTATTCCCGCAGAAAAGTCCGTGGAAATCAATACGGGACGCGAAGTCAAAACCATAAAAGTTCTGAATACCGGTGACAGGTCCATTCAAGTCGGTTCCCATTTTCATTTCTTCGAAGCGAACAGATTCCTTTCGTTTGACCGCATTCATACTTATGGCTTCCGCCTTGATATCCCTTCCGGGACGGCCGTGCGTTTTGAACCGGGAGAAGAAAAAGAATGTGACCTTGTCAAAATTGCAGGTAACTGCAGGATAAGAGGTTTTAACAATCTTGTAGATGCACAGGCAAACGGGACAAACTTGAAACCGTCGCTTGAAAAAGCAGAACTGAAGGGATTCAGATAATCAGGAAAGGGCTATATTCAATGAAAACTATCGAAAGACACGAATATATCTCCATGTATGGACCAACGGTTGGCGACAGAGTTCGTCTGGGAGATACAGATCTGTTCATTGAAGTTGAAAAAGACTACACCGTTTACGGTGACGAGATGAAATTTGGCGGCGGAAAAACCATCCGTGATGGAATGGGACAAAATTCAGACATCACCTGTGCAAACGGCGCACTTGACACAGTTATCACAAATGCCCTGATTCTCGATTACTGGGGAATCATCAAAGCAGATATCGGCATAAAAGACGGAAAGATTGCCGGCATCGGCAAGGCTGGAAATCCCGACATCATGGATAATATCAATCCTTCTCTTGTCATCGGCGCGGGGACAGAAGTGATTGCCGGAGAAGGAAAAATTGTGACCGCTGGCGGTATTGATACACACGTCCACTATATTTGTCCCCAACAGATTGAAACATCACTTTACTCCGGAATAACCACCATGATTGGCGGCGGTACGGGGCCGGCTACGGGAACATTTGCGACCACCTGTACTCCAGGTGTTTTCAATATGCACAAAATGCTGGAAGCCACCGAAGCATTTCCAATGAATTTCGGTTTTTTCGGAAAAGCGAACTGTTCCTCGGAAGAGCCACTCATCGAACAGATCAGAGCCGGAGCTATTGGACTGAAACTGCATGAAGACTGGGGATCCACACCATCAGCAATCAATACAAGCCTTAATGTGGCAGACAAATATGACATTCAGATAACCATTCACACGGATACACTCAATGAAGCAGGATTTTTCGAATCCACAAGAGACGCCATTGCAGGCAGAGCCATCCATACCTATCACACAGAAGGTGCCGGCGGCGGACATGCTCCTGACATTATCAAGGCAGCCGGCCTTCCAAATGTCATGCCTTCATCAACTAGTCCGACTATGCCCTTTGCAAAAAACACCATCGATGAGCATCTGGACATGATTATGGTCTGCCATCATCTTGATCCGAAAATTCCGGAAGATGTCGCTTTTGCAAAATCAAGAATCCGCTATGGCACACTTGCTGCGGAAGACATCCTTCACGATATGGGCGCCATTTCAATCCTCAATTCGGATTCACAGGCTATGGGCAGACCTGCCGAGGTGATCACAAGAGCTTGGCAATGCGCCGATAAAATGAAAAAACAGAGAGGACAGCTACCGGAAGCTGCCGGAGAAACGAACGACAATTACCGTGCAAGACGCTACGTGGCGAAGTACACCATCAATCCTGCCATTACTCACGGCATTTCAGAATATGTCGGCTCTGTCGAAAAGGGAAAAATCGCAGATCTGGTTATCTGGAATCCACGATTTTTCGGTGTTAAACCCGACACGATCATAAAAGGTGGATTCATTATCGCTGCCAAAATGGGTGATGCCAACGCATCCATTCCGACACCTGAACCTGTCATTATGAGAAACATGTGGGGGGCATACGGAAAAGCAAGAAGCCGCAGCTGTATTACATTTGTCAGCAAGGCTGCCTATGACGACCATATTCAGGAAAAACTTGGACTCGAAAAAATGGTTCTTCCTGTGAAAAACTGTCGTACTGTAGGAAAAAAAGACATGATATTAAACGAAAGAACGCCTGCCATTGAGGTAGACCCTGAAACCTATATGGTCAAAATTGACGGAATACAGGTTGACAGTGCACCTTCAGACATATTGCCGCTGTGCAGAAGATATTATCTGTTTTGAATCTGAACAGAATTTTCCAGATTACACTTAAAACACTGACTTATGAAACACAGGACCTTTCCGTTTTTTTTCTCATTGCGATTCGAAGCTCACACCAAGCAGACTACCGGATGTCCTGTGTAAAAATTGAGTAACCTCCATCCCTGAAATCAAAAGGAGCCTTCCGGCTCCTTTTTTCCGTACGACAGCAACGGCCAAACGCTCAAGACGACCGGTTCGCCCGCCTGCGGTCGATCTCAGACAGGTGGCGTTTGCGCAACCGGATGCTTTTCGGCGTGATTTCCACCAGTTCGTCGTCCTCGATGAATTCGACGGCATATTCCAGCGACATCTGGATCGGCGGCACCAGACGGACCGCTTCATCGGTACCGGCCGCCCGGATGTTAGTCAGCTGTTTTCCCTTGATCGGATTGACGACAATATCGTTTTCACGGGAATGGATGCCAATGATCATGCCTTCATAAACCGGATCGTTGTGGCTGGCGAACATCCGGCCGCGATCCTGCAATTTCCACAAGGCATAGGCGACAGCCGCACCGTCTGCCTGCGAGATCAGCACGCCGTTTCTGCGTCTTCCGGTATCGGGTCGGTTCGGATCGACCGGATAATAATCATCGAAAACGTGGCTCATGATGCCGGTACCCCGTGTCAGGGTCATGAACTCGCTCTGGAAACCGATCAGCCCGCGAGCCGGAATCCGGTATTCCAGCCGGACACGTCCCTTGGAATCGGGCTGCATGTCCTGCAACTCGCCGCGACGGCGCCCCAGTTCTTCCATGACTCCCCCCTGATGCGCCTCGTCCACATCGACCGTCAGCGCTTCATACGGTTCATGCCTGACCCCGTCGATCATCTTGTACACAACCCGTGGACGGGAAACGGCCAGCTCATACCCTTCCCGCCGCATGTTTTCGATCAGGATCGTCAAATGCAACTCGCCACGACCGGACACTTCGAAAACCGTATCGTCATCGGTCTGTGCCACCCGGAGCGCCACATTCGATTTCAGTTCACGCTCAAGCCGTTCACGCAACTGGCGACTGGTCACGAACTTGCCTTCCCGTCCTGCAAACGGAGAAGTATTGACCATGAAATTCATCGTCAGGGTCGGTTCATCCACCGTCAGCATCGGCAGTGCATCGGGATGTTCCGGATCGCAGACGGTCGAACCGATATCGATATCCTCGACCCCATTGATCAGGACGATATCGCCTGCCGCCGCTTCATCGATCACCTTGCGTTCCAGTCCCTTGAAAGAGAGCACCTGATTGATACGTGCCTTCACAGGCGTCGATTCCGGTCCGTTCATGACCACGACATCCTGCAAACCCTTCACACGGCCGCGATTGATCCGTCCGATACCGATTTTGCCGACATACGACGAATAGTCGAGCGAGGAAATTTGCATCTGGAAAGGGCCGTCCGGATCGGCATCCCGGACCGGGACATATTCCAGAATGGCATCGAAAAGCGGCCTCATGTCGCCGGAACGGACATTTTCGTCCAAACCAGCATACCCGTTCAGTCCGGACGCATAAATCACCGGAAAATCCAGCTGTTCTTCCGTCGCACCGAGCTTGTCGAACAACTCGAACGTGGCATTGATGACCCAGTCGGGACGTGCGCCCGGACGGTCAATCTTGTTGACGACCACGATTGGTTTAAGGCCGAGCGCCAACGCCTTGCGCGTCACGAAGCGGGTCTGCGGCATCGGGCCTTCCACGGCATCCACCAGCAACAGGACACCATCCACCATCGACAGCACGCGTTCCACTTCACCACCGAAGTCGGCATGTCCCGGCGTATCGACAATATTGATGTGCGTTCCCTGATATTCTACGGCACAGTTCTTGGCGAGAATGGTGATCCCGCGTTCCTTTTCCAGATCGTTGGAATCCATCACCCGTTCACTGACGGCCTGGTTTTCACGGAACGTCCCGGATTGCCGCAACAACTGATCGACCAGCGTGGTTTTGCCATGATCGACATGCGCGATAATCGCGACGTTGCGGATAGCGCGTTTGATTTCAGACATAAAAATTCGAGAAATGGAAAAAATAACTGATTATTTTAGCACGCGTCCGTTTTCAGGCTCACACCATACGAAATTGACATCCTCCACGCTCTGAAGGACGTGGATTCCTGCTATGTTCAGGCTGTTGCCTGAATCATTTCGGTGGGTTCCTGCTTCAACGGGCGGCCTGACAGATGAATTGCCCGTTTCTTTCCGGAAACACTCAGCGTTCGGGAAGGCGGGCCAGCGACACCAATCTCTCCGGTGCCAGCACGCCATCGGAACGCAATTGCGCCGTCCCCAGAAAAACGCCGTTTTCCGCAGCATAAACACGGCGACGGCCAGGCCCGGCAGAGATATCGATCCCTTCCCGGACTGCCGACAGACGCTGCCCGTTTCTGAAACGGCTTGCCTGCGTGGCATCGAGCCTGACTGACGGAAAAGAGGAAAGCAGATAATCCACTGGTTCCAGCATCCCGGCCTGACGGCCGTCAACCGCCTCCGCTGTCTTTTCCAGTCCGTCCAACGTCACGGCGGAATCCAGCGTCAACGTTCCGACCCTTGTCCGGCGCAAGGATTCCAGATGCGCACCGCACCCGAAAGCCTTGCCGATGTCTTCGCCCAGCACACGGATATACGTTCCCTTGCTGCACGTCACCCGCAACGTGAGACGCGGAGGCACACAGTCCAGCAACACCAGTTCATGAACCGTCACCGGACGCGCTTCCAACTCCAGCTCCAAGCCTGACCGTGCATACTCATACAAGGGCTTGCCATCCCGTTTCAGTGCGGAATACATGGGCGGAACCTGCAGGATATCCCCCCTGAAACGGGAAAGAACCGCCTCAATCCGCTCTTTTGTCACATCCCGCACATCACCGGTCCGGACTGTTTCACCTTCCGTATCGCCGGTCGTGGTCTGTACACCAAGATAAACGACGGTTTCATACGTCTTGTCGGCATCCAGCAGATCCTGGGAAAACTTGGTCGCCTCCCCGAAACACAATGGCAACAGTCCGGTCGCAAACGGATCCAGTGTCCCCGTATGACCGGCCTTTTTCGCATTGAATATCCGTTTGGCACGAATCAGCGCATCGTTGCTGGACAAGCCTGCCGGCTTGTCCAGCAACAGCACGCCATCAATATCGATCCGTTTTTTTCTGGCTGAAACCGGATTATTCATGAATGACAGACACCTCGGTAAAATCGGCCGGCCTCAACCCGGCGACAACGCGTCAGGGCTCGCCGCCATCGTCCCCGGCACGCCGGGAATTGGCCACATCGATCAGATGGGATAGCGCCACACCCTGCGCAATCGAGTTGTCATAAATGAAAGACAAATAGGGCAATGTATGGATATGAAGCCGCTTGCCCAGTTGCATCCTGATGAATCCGGATGCGTGTTGCAGACTGTCCAGCGTTTTTTTCACGGTTTCGGGATCATCGTCCAGCATCGTGAAATACACTCTGGCATTCGCATAATCAGGCGTGACCTTCACTTCCGTTATCGTCACCATCCCGACATTCGGGTCCTTCAGTTCCGAAAAGATGATATCGGACAGATCGCGCTGGATCTGGTCAGCCACACGCAAGCTGCGGCCGGGAATCGATTTGCTGTGTCTTGACATGATCCACTCCCTTCAGAAATTAACCACAATCACTACCATACCCCAACTTCAGGACAATACGCGAGAAAAATCACAGTGTACGGGCGATTTCCTGGATTTCATACACCTCGATCTGGTCACCGACCTTGATGTCATTGTAATTTTTCAGGGTCAGGCCACATTCGAAACCGGCCTTGACCTCTTTCACATCATCCTTGAAACGTTTGAGCGAATCGACTTCACCCGACCAGATCACTACATTGTCACGCAACAGATGAACCGGAGAGCCGCGGCGTACAAGTCCTTCCGTCACGAAACAGCCGGCGATCGCGCCGACACGGCTGACCATGATGACCTGCCTGATTTCGACAAGTCCCAGGGCATGTTCGCGTTTTTCAGGTGCCAGCATGCCGGACATGGCCGCTTTCACGTCGTCAATCGCATCATAAATGATATTGTAATAATGGATATCGACACCGCTCGTTTCCGCCAGATAACGGGCCCGCGCATCCGCACGCGTATTGAAACCGATGATGACCGCCTTGGAAGCTAGCGCCAGATTGACATCCGTTTCGGTAATGCCACCGACAGCGGCATGAACGATCTGAATGCGTACCTCGTCGTTGGACAGTTTCAGAAGCGATGCGGACAGCGCTTCCTGCGAACCCTGAACGTCGGTCTTGATAATCAGCGGCAGCGTCTTGACTTCCCCTTCCGCTATCTGGTCGAACATGTTCTCCAGTTTGGCTGCCTGCTGTTTGGCCAACTTGACATCCCGGAATTTGCCCTGGCGGAACAGCCCGATTTCACGTGCCTTGCGCTCATCGTTCAGGACAATGATTTCCTCACCGGCGGACGGAACGCCCGTCAGTCCCTGGATTTCGACCGGAATGCTGGGGCCCGCTTCGGTAATGGCCTTGCCGTTTTCATCCAGCATGGCACGGACACGGCCGTATTCCGGCCCGGCCAGAACGACATCGCCGCGATGCAATGTTCCAGACTGCACCAGCACGGTCGCCACCGGCCCGCGTCCCTTGTCCAGACGCGCCTCGATCACGATTCCCTTCGCCATGGCATCGACCGGCGCTTTCAGTTCCAGAATTTCGGCCTGCAAGAGCACGTTTTCCAGCAGCGAATCGATTCCCTGTCCTGTTTTGGCGGAAACAGGTACAAACGGGGAATCGCCACCGTATTCTTCCGGCACGACTTGCTCTGCAACCAGTTCCTGCGTCACGCGATTGATGTTGGCGCCCTGCTTGTCCATCTTGTTGATGGCGACCACAATCGGCACTCCGGCGGCCTTCGCATGAGCAATCGCCTCTTTCGTCTGCGGCATGACGCCGCTGTCGGCGGCCACCACCAGAATGACGATATCGGTCGCTTTTGCACCCCGGGCACGCATAGCCGTAAACGCCTCGTGACCTGGCGTATCGAGGAACGTCACGATACCACGTTCGGTTTTGACGTGATAGGCACCGATATGCTGCGTAATGCCGCCCGCCTCGCCGAAAGCGATCTTGGTGCGGCGGATATAGTCCAGAAGCGATGTCTTGCCGTGATCGACATGACCCATGACGGTTACGACCGGTGCACGGGGCAATAGTTCAGCATTGTCGTTCTTGCCGATATCTTCCAACTGCGACTCAACGTCCTGAATCTTGGCGGCAAAAGCGCGATGCCCCATTTCCTCGACCAGAATCATGGCCGTTTCCTGATCCAGCACCTGATTGATCGTCACCATCTGTCCCAGTTTCATCAACTGTTTGATCACTTCGGAAGCCTTGACGGCCATCTTATGCGCCAGTTCGGCGACAGTAATGGTTTCCGGTACATAGACATCATGGACAATGGTTTCTGTCGGCTGATGGAAATTGCTTTCACGCTCGACGACCGGAGCATGCCGTCGCCCTTTCGGTCCACCCGAACTGCTGCGCCAGCCATCACGTCCACCGGTGGCGTCACCGCCACGCGTTTTCAGGCCGGAACCACGTTTCCTGCCGGATTCTTCCTGCCAGCCGGCTGTTCTGGCCGCCTTTTTATCTGCAGACGATTTCTTGTCCGGTTTCCCCGAAGCGGATTTTTTCTCGGCTGGTATGGCCGCCGGCTGCTGTACCGGTCTGGAAAGCGTACCTTGCTTTTTTGCCGTATCCCTGTTTTCCGCTGCGGCCGCCTGAGGTGCTACCGGTGCAGGCGCAGGCTTGGGCGGCTGTTTGACGACTTTCCGGGTACCGCTCATCATAGCCTTGATCTGGGCGACTTCATCCTCGACGGCCTTGCGCGCACGCTCCGCTTCCTCGGCACGTTTGATCCGCTGTACTTCCGCTTCTTTTCTGGCCTTCTCGGCCTGTGCCGTTTCTTCAGCCATCCTTGCCATTTCCGCTTTCTTCGCCGCTTCGACAGCCATTTGCCGTCTTTCCATTTCAATCCGTTCAGCCTCGCGCTGTTCGGCCTCTTTCCGTTTCAATGCTTCCGCTTCGATCCGTGCCGCCTCTTCCGCTTTCAGACGCGCCTGCTTTTCGGCTTCCATCTTCGCCAGCTGCGCCTGTTTTTCACGCAATTCGGCTTCCTGCCGTGCAATCAGCTCGGCCTGGTGGCGCGCTTCCTCGGCACGACGCTGTTTCTCTGCCTCATCAATAACCGGAGGAATGACCTTTCTTTGCGCCATTTCCGAACGGAGAACCTGTTCGTCACGTTTGACAAAAGTCCGTTTCTTTCTGACTTCTACCTGGATCGTTCTGGATTTGCCGGTTGCATCGGCCTGCTTGATTTCGCTCGTTTCCTTGCGGGTCAGCGAAATTTTACGCTTTTCTCCCGAAAAAGAACCATACGTGCCGCGCAAATAGCTCAGCAGTTTATCCTTGTCTTCCTTGCTCAAGGTGTCGTTGATTGAATTTTTTTCCACACCGGCATCACGCAACTGCTTCAACAGCACGTCGGAAGGCATATTCAGTTCGGCAGCAAATTGGGCTACATTGTTAATCGCCATTCATTCCTCTTTCTTCTAATAGATGCGGCAAATCCGGTAACGGGACAGAAAAGAGCTTATCTGGATTCCATCAGTTTCCAGGCACGTGCCTGCAATTCTTTCGCGTCATCGTCGTATTTCGCATCGATCAGCTTCATTTCTTCATCTGTCACATCGGCAAATTCGTTTTCCAGCAACTGGCGTGCCCGTTCGGTCGGCAATACCAGAATGGCACCGAATTCGTCATAGGCCAGTCCCGCAAAACGTTCCAGCGTCTTGACACCGGCCAGTCCCAGCTTGCCGGCCACAGTACGGCTCATGCCTTCCAGCCCCGACAGCGCTTCCTCCATGCCTGCCATGCCTTCTTCGGACACGATCGCCTCGGTAATCAGGGCATCGCGGGCACGATGGCGGATCTCGTTGACGGTTTCCTCGTCAAACGCCTCGATCTCGAGCATTTCCGCAATCGGGACATAAGCGATTTCTTCCAGCGACGTGAACCCTTCCTCGATCAGGATATCCGCCACTTCGGTATTGACATCGAGTTTTCCCATGAAGAGTTTCTGCAATTCCGCTTTTTCCATCGCCGTCTTGTCGGCCGATTCCTCCGCCGTCATGATGTTGATCTTCCAACCGGTCAGCTCCGTCGCCAGACGGACGTTCTGTCCGCTCCTGCCGATAGCGATCGCCAGATTTTCCTCATCGACGATGACGTCCATTGCATGCTTGTCCTCATCGACCACAATCGAGGTCACGTTGGCCGGCGCCAGCGCCCCGATCACGAACTGCGCAGGATCCTCGGACCACAAAACGATATCGACCCGTTCACCGCCCAACTCGCCAGTCACGGCCTGAACGCGCGAGCCGTGCATGCCGACACAGGTACCGATCGGATCGATCCGTTTGTCGCTGGTATAGACAGCGATCTTGGCGCGAACGCCCGGATCGCGGGCCACCGACTTGATTTCAAGAAGTCCCTGTTCGATTTCCGGCACTTCCAGCTCGAACAGCCTGACGATGAATTCCGGCGCCGTGCGCGACAGGATGACCTGCGGACCGCGGGCTCCGCGTTCCACACGCAGGATATAGGCACGTACGCGGTCACCGACCCGGAGATTTTCCTTGGGAATCATCTGGTCGCGCGGCAGGCGCGCCTCCACCTTGCCGGATTCCACGATAGCATCGCCCCTTTCCATCCGCTTGACCGTTCCAGTCACCAGCGAATCGCCCCTGTCCAGAAAATCCTGGAGAATCTGCTCGCGCTCCGCATCCCGGATACGCTGCAACACGATCTGTTTCGTATCCTGCGCGAAACGGCGCCCCAGATCAACGGATTCGACGTGATCCTCGATATAATCACCCACTTCGATATCCGGAAACTGCTCTTTCGCTTCGAAATAGAGCATTTCCTGATCCGGCTGTTGCAACCCCGCTTCATCCGGCACGACATGCCACCGGCGGAAAGTTTCCACATCACCGGTCTGCCGGTCGATGGCGACACGGATATCGACATCTCCCGGATAGCGTTTTTTCGTGGCAAGTGCCAAAGCATGCTCAAGCGCGCCCAGGACGATTTCCTTGCTTACGTTTTTTTCGCGCGCCAGCGCATCAATCAATTGCAGAATTTCGAGACTCATGCTTTGCGGCTCCTAAAATTCACCTGCGGCACCAGACGTGCCTTGTCTATGTCAGCGATCGTAAAATGTAAAACCGAACTGTTTTCACTGTCGTCCCCCCCAAATTCCAGTGCCAGTTCATCCCCTTCGGGCGGCAACAGAATTCCCTGAAACGACTTCCGGTTCCCCATGCCTGTAACCGGTTTGCGCAACCTGACGTGCGCCTCCATTCCAGCAAAACGGATGAAGTCCTGCATTTTTTTCAGCGGGCGATCCAGCCCGGGCGACGAGACTTCCAGCCTGTCATAATCGACATCCTCTACCATCAGCACATGCGAGAGCTGATGGCTGACCTTCTCGCAATCGTCCACCGTAATGTTTCCGCGATCAGCCCCGTCCGGCAAAAAATCGATATACACCCGCAAAATGCCGCCGGGCGCCCTCTCCAAATCAACCAGATCGTACCCGCAGCCATTGACCGTTTTTTCAACCAGTTCCTGCAACAAAATCTGCTCCCGTTCAATTTCCGTTCAGTCCCGTCCGCCCGGAAAAGGCGGCGGACCATGCTGTTTGCGGCGGCACGGGTAGCACAATGAAAAAAAAATGGGCTAAAGCCCATATCATGATTTCAACACACCGTGCCATCCAAAAATGGACGAAACCGTAACAATTATATATCAAAACCGGGTCATTAGCAATGTAAACGGCAGGAATTCCATTGACATCCTCCCCTGCCTGAATGCGTGAGATTCCTACGGAGTCAGAGCACAATGCGCTGATCTCTTCAGTGGGTTCCTGCTGCTGGCGACCTGACTGCATCGCTCACTTCATAGGCCAGCCGGGCGTGTCCCGCCCTTGGTATGTTTATCGCGCCGACTACATCGGCGTTTTCCTCAAATCCAC
>CAZRQR010000046.1:0-13416 GCA_964602435.1 uncultured Oxalobacter sp. | reverse complement strand
GCGACAGCCTGAACATAGCAGGAATCCACGTCCTTCAGGGCGTGGAGGATGTCAAGGCAAAAGTTTCATTTTCATCGGTTCATACTTGGCAGCATGTCCGGCCAATGAGATTATTCGGGTTTCCTTGATTCATATGAATATTGCGGAGGAAAAAAAAATCCTCGAGGCAGCATTGCTATGTGCACAGGAGCCTTTGTCATTGCAGGATATTGCAAATATGTTCGGCGACGAAGAGACAGGACAACGGCGCCAGGCGAGCCATTACAGGCTGCTTCTTGAGGAATTGAAACGTGACTGGGCGGACAGGGGACTGGAACTTGTGAATGTTTCGAATGGGTGGCGGTTCCAGAGTCGTATGGAGATGAAACCGTATTTTGACCGGTTGAGACAGGAAAAGCCGCCACGCTACAGCCGGGCCACAATGGAAATCCTGGCGATTATCGCCTATAACCAGCCTGTCACCAGAGGTGATATTGAACGGATCAGAGGGGTGACCGTCAATGCGCAGTCTGTCAGGTTGCTGGAGGAAAGAGGCTGGATCGAGGTAATCGGCCACAGGGAAGTTCCCGGACGGCCAGCTCTTTTTGCGACAACCTCACAGTTTTTGAACGATCTCGGACTGGCAACACTGGAACAGTTGCCGTCGCTGCAAGCCTTGCCGGAATCGGATATCTCGGATCCGTCATGAAGTATCGGCCGTGCACTGCGGAGTATGGATGCGTCAGGCGGAATATATGATTGCATGAGTTGAATGGATATGAACGAAAATATGGAAGTTGCTTTGTCAATAGCTGAAGGTGCTGAAAACAGGATTGATGACACGGCCGAAAAAAAGAGACAGCCTAAAAAAAGACAGGTTCGCCGTTTTGCCGAAAAGCGGGCAAATCGGAATGGAAAGGCAGAATCTGCCACACGGCAAGATGATGTGAAAACGGAGGATGTGTCTGTCGGCAAGGCGGATATTAATGGTGGCGATGACAGTCCTGTTTTGGGAGTGACGGATGTTGCGAAAGGCGGAATGTCCGCAAAACGTGCCGGGCGCAAGAGCGCATCGAAAACCGGAAAGAGTGTTTCGGCAGTCAAAAATAATACGGATGATGTTTTCCGGTTTGTTACTTCTGCCGATTTTGACCGGATCAATGAAGCCGGTGATGATTCTGTCGCAGCGAAAAATGGCAATGTCCAGAAACAGAAAAAAACGCGACGTGATCTGACGGCTGAAGACGATGCGCCGAAATTGCATAAAGTGCTGGCAGATGCAGGATTGGGATCACGGCGCGATATGGAAGAGCTGATCATCGCAGGACGTGTTTCCGTCAATGGTGAGCCTGCACATATCGGGCAGAGAATCCTTCCAACAGACCAGGTGCGGATCAATGGGAAACTGCTTCAGCGCAAGATCGCAAAAAGCCTGCCGAAGGTTCTGACATATCACAAACCGGCAGGAGAGATTGTCAGTCGTGACGATCCGGAAAAAAGACCTTCCGTTTTCGACCGGTTGCCTTCGCTCAAAAACGGAAAATGGCTGGCTGTCGGGCGTCTGGATTTCAATACGGAAGGCCTGCTGCTTTTTACCAATTCCGGTGATCTGGCAAACCGGCTGATGCATCCGCGTTACAATGTCGAGCGTGAGTATGCCGTCAGAACGCTGGGAGAGCTGGAAGAAAGTATGCGCCAGAAATTGCTGGCAGGCGTCGATCTGGGAGACGGCATTGGCCAGTTTTCGAGAATCGTTGACGGTGGGGGTGATGGAGTCAACAAATGGTACCGTGTGACGATCGGTGAAGGACGTAATCGGGAGGTACGGCGCATGTTCGAAGCGGTCGGATTGACGGTTTCGCGCCTGATCAGAACACGATATGGCGTGATTACGCTTCCGCAATCGCTCAAACGGGGGCGTTGGGATGAACTGGATGAAAATGCCGTCAGAAATCTTCTCCGTCTTTCCGGTATGGAAAGCAAAAGCGACAAGAAGGCGCAAAAAGACGTCAAATCACGCAGTACCGGTGACAAGTTCCAGGGATTTCAGAAGCAGGAGTCGCTTTCAATACGGGAATTGCAGATGCAAGGTCAACGGCAAAAAAAACAGGGCGGACAAAAGGGAAATACGCATAACCGCCAGCCGGATCCATTGCAGACTGCATTCGGATATGTCGGTATGGAACAGCAGATGTTAAAGAGCGGGACGGTCATGCGTGGTCGTGGAAGAGGACAACAGGGCGTGCAGCAACGCCGGCGTGCACGGTAGGTAATACGGGACTGGCGGTTATTGAACGATGTCCTGTGTTTTTTCAGTGTATTCGCAAAGATCTTTGATCAGGCAGCCGGAACATTGGAATGCCTTGGCCTTGCAGGTATAACGGCCATGCAGCAACAGCCAGTGATGTGCATTCATCATGAATTTCGGCGGGATGATTTCGACCAGTTTTTTTTCGACTTCCAGAACATTTTTGCCGGGAGCCAGACCGGTTCGGTTGGATACCCGGAAAATATGGGTATCGACCGCCATCACGTTCTGGTGGAAGGCGGTATTCAATACCACATTGGCCGTTTTGCGACCGACCCCTGGAAGTGCTTCCAGTGCCTCACGGCTGGCAGGAACTTCACCATGATGTTTCTCAAGCAGTATTTGTGACATTTTCACGATATTTCTGGATTTGGTCGGGTAAAGATTGATTGTTTTCACATATGGCATGAGACCGTCCACACCGAGTCGTACCATCGACTCGGGCGTATTGGCGACAGGGTACAGTTTTTCTGTCGCCTTGTTGACGGAAATGTCTGTCGCCTGTGCAGAGAGAATGACTGCAACCAGCAGTTCGTAAGGTGACTTGAATAGCAATTCGGATCGTGGGTCGGGATTCGCTTTTTCGAAGCGCTCGAACATTTGCACTACTTTTTCGGGAACCATAAAACAGACGCCGTAAAATGAATGGTGTTGTTTCAATGAAATTGTATGATGCCGCATTCCTGTATGTCACGTTGCCGTTATGTGCTGATGACAGTCGTGCCGTGCGGAATCTGAATGGGCTCAGGATATCGTGTCGTGTCGTTTCGGGCGGGTTCCTGCACGTGCCATTATTTTTTTGAGAATCTCCGATTTTCTGGCCTTGTCTTCCGGCGAGGAAGAGCGGGCAGCTTCATTTTCACTGTCCTGTTGTAACCGGAGGCACTTGCGTTCGTATCTTTCACGTGCCTGTTGCGCTTGTTTGAATGACCATGCATCCCAGCCTGTTTTTTTTCCCGAAACAGGTTCCATCACAATACAATCAATCGGGCAGCGTTCGATACATCGCTCACAGCCGGTACAACAGGAACGGATTACGGTATGCATCATTTTTCCTGTACCGACAATGGCATCAAACGGGCAGGTCTGAATGCAAAGGGTACAACCGGTACATTTTGACTCATCTATCCGGGCAATGGAAAAGGGTTTTTCTTTCCCGCATGAGGTATCCAGAACCGGTTCAGTGACATTCAGCAGTCCGGCAAGCATGCGTATGCCACGTTGTCCGCCAGTGGAACACCGGTTGATGTCAGCTCTGCCGGTCGCAATCGCTTCTGCATACATTCTGCAGTTGTCGTAACCACAGCGGCCGCATTGGGTCTGCGGCAGCAGTTGCAGAATTTCCTCGATTGCGTTTTTCCCTGTTGTATCCATTATGTGTTTGCCATATCCGGAAAACATCAGAAAAAAAGCCGTTAACAGAGATGCTAACGGACTGGACGAATGATGTTCAGATCAGTCGAAAACCGGCGTTTCCACTCCGAGAACCTTGTGCAGTTTGGGAGAAGTCGTCGTGTATTGCAAGTGGATTTTCTTTTGCGGGAAAACAAATGGTGCAGCAGCGAAGGCAGCCAGCGCCGCTTCATGGAAACCGGACAGGATCAGTTTTTTCTTGCCCGGATAGATATTGATGTCCCCGACAGCGAAAATACCCGGAATATTGGTCATGAATTTTTCGGTGTCGACAACAATCTGCCTGCGGTCGATTTCCAGTCCCCAATCGGCAATCGGGCCGAGCTTCGGAGACAGTCCGAAAAAGACGAGAAGACAATCCAGCGGCAGACGACGGGTTACGCCATCCAGTCCGGTGACCTTGATTTCCGTCATGACCCCGTCCTTGCTTTCAAAACCGGTGACTTGTCCGGTCAGTGCCTGCATGCAGAAGTCTTCACACAACGCTTTCATTTTTGTGACGGAAGCCGGTGCTGCACGATATTCCTCACGACGGTGTAACAGGACGACGGATTCCGCGATGTCTACCAGTTTCAATGCCCAGTCCAGTGCGGAATCTCCGCCGCCGCAGACAACCAGGTTTTTGCCGCGGAACAGTTCAGGATCTTTTACACGATAGAAAAGCTGGGTGCCTTCGAACTGTTCGATTCCGTCCACTTTCAGTGTACGCGGCTGGAAAGCGCCGACACCTGCCGCGATGAATACAGTCTTGGTAATGAACCGGGTGCCTATGGATGTTTCAAGATCAAAACGGCCGTCTTCGCGGCGTTCGACCTTGACAACTTCCTGTCCGAGATGGAAAGTCGGACTGAATGGTTCGATCTGTTTCATCAGATTGTCCGTCAGTTCCAGTCCGGTGCAACTGGGTATTGCAGGAATGTCGTAAATCGGTTTGTCAGGATACAGCTCGACGCACTGTCCTCCGACAACGGGCAATGAATCGATTACGTGTGCCTTGATTTCGAGCAGTCCCAGTTCGAATACCTGAAACAGACCTACGGGGCCGGCACCGACAATGACGGCATCGGCTTCAATTGGCATATTGTCAACTTTGGCTTCCATTATTGCTAAGATTCCTGTGTGAAAGCGGTTACCTGGTAGCAGAATACCATTGTGGGAAATGCCACACTATCCAGGCAACAGCAATATAGGGTAGAGAGAAAATTATTTGATCAAATGAACAATCTTGTTTTTAACGTCTTTCCATTTATCCGCATCAGGTAATGGATCCTTCGAGCGGGTTATTGTTGGCCATTTTTGCGCGAGTTCGGCATTCAGTGCGATATATTCCTGCTGGTCGGCCGGTACATCCTCTTCCGCGAAAATGGCCTCGGTCGGACATTCCGGTACACAAACAGCACAGTCAATACATTCGTTCGGATTGATCACCAATGTGTTGGGGCCTTCGTGAAAACAATCAACCGGACATACATCCACACAGTCTGTATATTTGCAGAGCACACAGGCATCGGTGACAACGTGAGTCATAAATCGTCCTCCTGATTATTCAACAGGTGACCGATTTCTCAAGACAATATAAAATGATTCGGTCCTGTAAAAACAAAATATTCTAATGTAAATAGACTCATCTCACAAATGGTGAATGAGAAAAGGTCGCAATAGCATCATGTACGGGAAAAGATGAAGCTGTTTTCCGAAACGGTTCGTTTTTTGCCGGTTTCTTGAATGTCGTTGACGGAATTTTGCAGCAATTCGTCAATTTCGGATAAAATGCTGAACTGTTTTTATAGATGATAGCCTTTTGTTCGTGCCTGTGCCTTCATGGCCGTCATGGTATCGACAAGGGGCATGTTTATTTTTTAACAAATAAAAAATGGTTCTGAGATCGGCTTTTACGGTTTCAGGCCCTTGATTTTTTGGAATAGATACATGGCAAACGCTGTTGAAAACCTGGAAAAGCTCGAAAGACGTCTGACAATCACCATCCCAGTTACCGACATTACGACCGAAGTGGAAAAACGTTTGAAAGAACGTGCACGTACTGCAAAAGCTCCAGGTTTCAGGCCTGGCAAGGTTCCGATGAAGATGGTCGCGCAGATGTACGGCGCACAGATCCATAATGAAGTCATCAATCAGAAGGTAGGTGCAGCTTTCAGCAAGGCCGTTCAGGACAATGATCTCAAAATTGCGGGCGCTCCCCGTTTCGAGGAAAAAACGGGTGATGACGTCGCACAGGATGAGGTGGCATTTTATGCCATTTTCGAGGTTTATCCCGAAGTCAAAATCGGTGATCTCGGTTCGGTTGAACTGGAAAAGGCCATCGCCAGTGTAACGGATGCCGAAGTGGACAGGACGATTGATATCCTGAGAAAACGTCAGGCACATTTCCATGTCAAGGGTGAAGACAGCGAACATGGCAAGGGAACCGGCAGTGTCGTCGCAGAAGATGGCGATCGTGTGACAATAGACTTTACCGGTCGTATCGATGGTGTTGAATTCGAAGGTGGCAAAGCGGAAAACTTCCCGTTTGTGCTAGGGGAAAAACAGATGTTGCCGGAGTTCGAAGACGCCATTCGTGGCATGAAAACGGGTGAAACCAAAGTGTTTCCGCTGACTTTCCCGGAAAATTATCATGGCAAGGATGTCGCGGGAAAAACAGCGGAATTCACCGTCGTGGTCAAGAAAATCGAGTGGGCGCATTTGCCTGAAGTCGATGAGGAATTTGCCAAGGCACTGGGCGTAAAGGATGGCAATGTCGAAAAATTGCGTGAAGATATCAAGGCCAATCTGCAGCGTGAAGTGAAAAACCGCCTGATCACCATTAACAAGAATCGTGTCATGGACGCGTTGATCAAGGTTTCCGAATTCGATATCCCGCAATCGCTGGTCAAACAGGAAATCGGCGAGCTGACTGAATTGACGCGGCGTGATCTGGCTATCCGCAATCCGTCTCATAAAGATGTCGCATTGCCTCCGGAACTGTTTACGGCACAGGCCGAAAAACGGGTCCGTCTTGGCATGATTCTGGGCGAGTTGATGAAGGACAATGTTCTGACAGTTTCTGATGATAAACTGAAGGAAAGAGCCACCGAAATTGCTTCCAGTTATGAAAATCCGCAGATGGTCATTGATTACTATCTGAATGAACCCAGCCGCCGCAAGGAGCTGGAAGCGATGCTGATGGAAGAAAATGCGATGGATTATGTCTTCAGCAAGGCCAAGGTGATCGAAAAGGAAGTACCGTTCGATGAACTGATGGCACAGCAGATGTAATTCGAAAGTTCCGGATTTTCATACTTTAGGACAGGAATGCAAATGACACAATTTCACGATTCTGCACTGGATGCCAGAATGCTGGGTATGATTCCCATGGTCGTTGAGCAGAGTGGCCGTGGTGAAAGGGCTTTTGACATTTACTCACGGTTGCTGAAAGAAAGAATCATTTTTCTGGTTGGACCGGTCACTGACCAGAGCGCCAATCTGGTTGTTGCGCAGTTGCTGTTTCTGGAAAGCGAAAATCCGGAAAAAGATATTTCCCTTTATATCAATTCGCCGGGAGGTTCCGTTTCGGCCGGTATGGCTATTTACGATACGATGCAGTTTATCAGACCCCAAGTATCGACATTATGTACCGGTCTTGCGGCTTCGATGGGCGCTTTTCTTCTGGCTGCGGGAGCTAGGGGGAAACGGTTTTCGTTGCCGAATTCCCGTATCATGATTCATCAGCCGTCAGGTGGAGCACAAGGGCAGGCAAGCGATATCGAAATACATGCACGTGAAATCCTTTATCTTCGCGAACGTCTGAATGGCATTCTTGCGGAAAATACCGGCAAGCCTGTCGAACAGATTGCGCGGGATACGGAAAGAGACAATTTCATGTCCGCAGCTGAAGCCAGGGATTACGGACTGATTGATGAAGTGCTGGTCAGCCGTACATGACAGCAGGTTGGACTCCGGAGGCCCGAACTTGATGTTCGGGCGTTTTTTTCGCTATGCGCTGTCAGGATCTGCGGTTTGTGTTATCTTTCTACCCGCTGTTTTTATATTAAATTTTATATACCTGTTCGTATACTCATGTCAGAAAACAAATCTACATCAACCGAAAAAATGCTTTATTGCTCGTTTTGCGGAAAGAGCCAGAATGAAGTAAAAAAGCTGATTGCGGGACCTTCAGTCTATATTTGTGACGAGTGTATTGGTTTATGCAACGATATTATCCGTGATGAATTGCTTTCTTCAGGGCAAGACGGAGAAAGAGGTTCCGAGTTGCCAACGCCAAAGGAAATCTGCAGTTTGCTGGATCAGTATGTCATCGGGCAGGAACAGGCAAAAAAAATTCTTTCTGTCGCCGTTTATAACCATTACAAACGCCTGAAATACTATGGCGGAAAAAATGATGATGTCGAGCTGGCGAAAAGCAATATTCTGCTTGTCGGTCCGACTGGGTCCGGAAAGACACTTCTGGCGCAGACTTTGGCGCGCATGTTGAATGTGCCGTTTGTCATTGCGGATGCCACCACATTGACAGAAGCCGGTTATGTGGGGGAAGACGTTGAGAATATCATTCAGAAACTGCTTCAGAATTGTGATTACGATGTCGAGAAAGCGCAACGGGGCATCGTTTATATTGATGAAATCGATAAGATTTCCAGGAAGTCGGATAACCCATCCATTACCCGTGACGTTTCGGGTGAAGGTGTTCAGCAGGCGCTTCTCAAACTGGTGGAAGGAACGATGGCTTCCGTTCCTCCACAGGGTGGACGCAAACATCCGAATCAGGATTTCATTCAGGTCGATACGTCCAATATCATGTTCATTTGCGGTGGCGCATTCGATGGATTGAACAAAATCATTGCAAACCGATCGGAAAAAGGCGGTATCGGATTTTCGGCAACGGTAAAAAGTCCGAGTGAAAAGGACGGAAACGAGATGTTGTTGAATGTCGAACCGGAAGATTTGATAAAATTCGGCCTGATACCGGAATTGATTGGCCGTCTTCCTGTTGTCGCCGTGTTGAATGACCTGAGGGAAGAGGCACTGATTGACATTCTGGTCAAGCCGAAAAACGCCTTGGTGAAACAATATACCAAGCTTCTCGAAATGGAAGGTGCGGAACTTGAAATACGTCCTGAAGCACTTCATGCCATTGCACGAAAAGCATTGGAACGCAAGACCGGTGCTCGTGGACTCCGTTCCATTATGGAACAGTTGTTGCTTGACGTCATGTACGATCTGCCGACAGAAAAAAATGTCATCAAGGTTGTCATTGACGAGAATACGGTGACAAATGAATCGAAACCCTTGTTGATTTATCAGGATAAACAGAAAATTGCCGGTCAGAACTGATTCAGGTTCGATAAACCCGGTATGCTGTTGTTTTTTCACTTTAAATAGCAGGGATCCATATACCCTGCCGTATTGCTTTTCAGTGAATTTTTCGATATTTGGCCTTGTATTTTCCAAAATGAGGCCAATATCATCGTTATGCTTATTACATAAGGTTTGTCATGATGACTTCTATTGATACAAAGCCGTCTGGATTGCCATTGCTTCCGTTAAGGGATGTTGTCGTTTTTCCGCATATGGTGATTCCGCTTTTTGTGGGAAGGCCCAAGTCGATTCATGCGCTTGAGACAGCGATGGAAGCCGAAAAAACCATTATGCTCGCTGCACAGAAAACGGCCGCAAAAGATGAACCGACCGCGGAAGACATTTATGAGATAGGATGTGTTGCAACCATCCTGCAGATGCTCAAGTTGCCCGATGGAACGGTCAAGGTTCTGGTTGAAGGCGTGCAGCGCGCTAGGATCGCGCATGTCGAGGCCGGTGAGCATCATTTGCTGGCGGATGTATTGCCTGTCGATTCGGTGAGTGAGAACGAACCTGAAATCGAGGCCATGAGGCGTGCCATTGTCCAGCAGTTCGAGCAGTACGTCAAACTGAACAAGAAAATCCCGCAGGAAGTCGTTGCTTCCCTGTCTGCAATTGATGAACCGGGTCGATTTGCCGATACGATTGCGGCCCATTTGCCGCTGAAGTTGGAACAGAAACAGGTTGTTCTGGAGATGGTCAATATCGGAAGACGTCTTGAATATCTTCTGGAAAGGCTGGAAAGCGAGCTCGATATCATGCAGGTCGAGAAACGTATTCGTGGCCGTGTCAAACGCCAGATGGAAAAGTCGCAACGCGAATACTATCTGAATGAACAGGTCAAGGCCATCCAGCGTGAACTGGGCGAAGGCGAGGAAGGTGCCGATCTGGAAGATCTGGAAAAACGGATTACGGCTGCCAAAATGCCCAAGGAGGCCAAAGACAAGGCGATGGGTGAGTTGAGAAAGCTGAAATCCATGTCTCCGATGTCAGCGGAAGCGACGGTTGTCCGGAATTACATTGAAACGCTGGTTTCGCTGCCATGGCGGAAGAAATCCAAGGTCAGCAACGATCTGGCCAATGCGGAGAAGGTACTGGACAACGATCATTACGGACTGGAAAGAGTCAAGGAACGTATTCTGGAATATCTTGCCGTCCAGCAGAGAGTGGACAAGGTCAAGGCACCCATCCTGTGTTTCGTCGGGCCTCCGGGCGTTGGAAAAACCTCACTGGGGCAGTCCATCGCGCGTGCGACCAATCGCAAGTATGTCAGAATGGCACTGGGCGGGGTGCGTGATGAAGCGGAAATCCGTGGCCATCGCCGTACCTATATTGGAGCCATGCCCGGCAAGATCCTGCAGAGTTTGGTCAAGGCGGGAGTCCGCAATCCATTGTTTTTGCTGGATGAAGTAGACAAGATCGGCGCCGATTTCAGGGGGGATCCCGCGGCAGCGTTGCTGGAGGTGCTTGATCCGGAACAGAATCACACGTTTTCCGACCACTATGTCGAAGTGGATTTCGACTTGTCGGATGTGATGTTCATTGCGACCTCCAATTCCTACAATATTCCGCCTGCCCTTCTGGACAGAATGGAAGTCATCCGTTTGTCCGGTTATACGGAAGACGAAAAGACGAGTATTGCGCAACGCTATCTGTTGCCGAAACAGATGAAAGGCAATGGCCTGAAAGAAACGGAACTGTCGATTAACGAAGCGGCTATCCGTGACATTATCCGTTACTACACACGGGAAGCCGGTGTGCGTGCCCTTGAACGGGAGATTTCCAAAATCTGCCGGAAAGTGGTGAAAATGCTGTTGCTGAAAAAGCAGAATCGCAGAATTGTCGTGACTCCAAAAAATATCGACAAATTCCTCGGTGTCCGTCAGTTCGATTTCGGCATTGCGGAAAAGGAAAACCAGATCGGGGAAGTGACCGGTCTGGCGTGGACGGAAGTAGGCGGGGAACTGCTGACCGTGGAAGCAGTCACCGTTCCCGGAAAGGGACAGATTATCCGGACGGGTACCTTGGGCGATGTCATGAAAGAATCCATCGAAGCCGCAAGAACAGTGGTACGCAGCCGGGCCAACAACCTGGGTATCAGAAACGAGGCTTTCGAGAAAAAGGATATCCATATCCATGTTCCGGAAGGGGCGACTCCGAAAGACGGACCGTCTGCCGGCATCTCGATGGCGACGGCGTTGGTATCCGTTTTCAGTGGTATTCCGGTCAGGGCTGATGTCGCCATGACTGGCGAAATCACCTTGCGTGGCGAAGTGCTCCCGATCGGTGGCCTGAAGGAAAAACTGCTGGCGGCCTTGCGGGGCGGAATCAAGAAAGTAATCATTCCACAGGAAAATGTGAAAGATCTCGTGGAAATCCCCGACAATGTCAAAAACAAGCTGGAAATCATTCCGGTACGCTGGATCGACAAGGTCTGGGAAATCGCACTAGAACGTCAGCCGGAACCCATTACGGAAGAACCGGCCGCTGTTCCTGTTGCAGCAGAAAAATCCGAAAACGCCAGTGGCGGCAGTGTGGTGACGCACTGATTGAAAGGAAAAGCCCCGGAGAACCGGGACTTTTTTATTTGTTTCCTGTACTGACCAGTTCGTTTAGCAGATTGCGGGCCACAGGGGCAATTTCGCCGGCCATCATGCCAATGCAGCCCTGGCGTTCCTTCTCGAGGACGTCGGCTGCTTTTCCATGTAGCCAGACAGCTGCCAGTGCAGCTTCCCATGCGGGCCAGCCCTGCGCCATCAGGCTTCCTGCCATGCCGGACAGAACGTCGCCGGTGCCGGCTGTCGCCAGTCCCGGGTTTCCGGTAGGATTGATGGCGGTTTTGCCATCGGGAGAACAGATGACCGTTCCCGATCCTTTCAGGACGGCGACTGCATTGAATTTTGCAGCCAGCTGCATGGCTGCTTTTTGCCGGTCGGACTGAATAAATGTACTGTCCGTTCCGAGAAGCCGGGCCGCTTCCAGCGGGTGAGGTGTGATAATTGAAGGCTTTTGGCGTTCAGCAAGACATTGTTGCAGATCGGGATTGTCCGTAAGAATGTTCAGGGCATCGGCGTCGAATACGGCCGGTTTGCCGGTTTCGATGGTTGTCCGGACATATTCCCTGGCAGCAGGAGATTTTCCGAGTCCGGGGCCGATGACAATGACATCCGTTGCGAAATCGAACCGGTGGGCCGCACGGAACATCAATTCAGGGGTGAAAGGATCGTAGGCAGGTGGATTTTTCATATAGACGGCATGGCACAAGCCTGCACCAGTGAGCAGGGCTGCGCGTGCGGCCAGAACGGGCGCACCGGCCATTCCGTCGGCTCCACCCAGAATGGCAATGCGTCCATAACTGCCTTTGTGCGTGTCGTGGAGCCGCGGTTTGAGCAGGTGGTTGAACAGTTCGGGAGAATTCAGCCAGCATTGTGTGTCCGGAAAATGTTTCTGATCGACATCCAGACTGGCGACGTGTACCTGACCGGCGTAATCGCGGCCTTTTCCGGTATGCAGTCCCGGTTTGTCGGCAATGAACGTAATGGTATGGGTGGCCTTGATGGCGACGGCATCGTGGCCGACGATATTGCCGGTATTGGCGTTCAGGCCACTCGGAACGTCCAGTGCAAGAACGGGACATGGAAATGTATTGACGATTTCGACCAGTTTGCTGCGGCTACCTGTCAGCGCCTCTTTCAGGCCGATGCCGAACATGCCATCTACAACCAGAGACCAGTTTCTTTTTTTCAGTGATTCGAATGTGGTATTGAGAGAAAGGGCATCCTCCCAGTGGATGGCACTTTTTATGGCTCTCTGCCTTGCCTGGCGTGCTTCTTCCGGTTCGTTTTTCTTGCGGTTCGAAACAAGAAGGACGGAAACGGAAATGCCCGAATCAGCCAGAATGGCAGCCATTTCGAGTGCGTCGCCTCCATTGTTTCCCGGGCCTGCCAGAACCAGTACCGTTTTCTGTTTTTCTGGGATACCTGAAAGAAGCGACATGGCCATTGCGGCAGCCTGTCTGCCTGCTCTTTGCATCAGTGTTCCTGTCGGCAAACCGGAAAGAGCAGCCTGTTCAATGATTCGGACAGCATCGATGGAATAAAGCGCATTCATAAGAGATTCTGGAAAATGGTGAAAGTCGGTTACACGATCATTATCCTTTGACATCCTCCACGCCCTGAAGGAAGTGGATTCCTACGGAGTCATAGCACAAGTGCCCTGATCTCTTCGGTGGGTTCCTGCTTCAACGGGCGGCCTGACTGCACCATCCCTCCACAGGCAAGAACGGCGTGCACCGCCGCCAAAATGTTACGAGCGCCGTTTACATCGGCGTTCGCTGTATATCCACA
>CAZRQR010000045.1:0-13537 GCA_964602435.1 uncultured Oxalobacter sp. | reverse complement strand
CGATGACGGAAGCGGAAACCGGACTGTCGCCCGAAAGCGTCCTGACAGGCGGGACCGGTGACCGCAAAATCTGTATGAAAGGGGTGAATGCCCGTGATGACCGCGAGGATCGCGGTGTTTACAAAACGGAAAATCCTGAACGAAAATAGGGCGTTTTCTCTGACATGAAACGGTTTCGTGGCCACGGGTATGGACAGGCACAGCATGGCCATGCATCCTGTTCCGGCATGGTTGCCAGAGTGATGACTTTCGGGAAGATGGTATGAAGTGATGAAAAAAAGAACGGAAATGTATCATGGCAGACATGTCGTCTTCAATCTCCATGTGCATCTGGTTTTCGTCACCAAATATCGCAGGCGTGTCTTTACGAAAACCATTCTGGACGATTTGCGGGACATTTTCACACGGATCTGTTCGGATTTCGAGGCGGAACTGATCGAATTCGACGGAGAGGAGGATCACGTTCATTTGTTGGTGACTTATCCGCCCAAAATGACCATTTCGCGTCTGGTCAACAGCCTGAAAGGAGTGTCTTCGAGACTGATCCGTCAGAAGCAGTATCCTTCAGTCCGGAAAAGACTGTGGGGAAACTCCCTGTGGTCGCCTTCCTATTTCGCCGGCAGTTGCGGCGGTGCGCCCATTTCTATTATCCGGCAGTATATCGAGCAGCAGAATTCTCCCGACTAGAGCGGTTTCGTTGCCGTTTGCATTTTTTCCGCAAGAGCCGGGTTTGCGACGCGTCACGGCGAATGAGCGATCATTTTTGTGGCAGAGAGCCGTATCTTCGCCTGTCCGAAGCAGGGTGTTTCCCCTGTTCCGGACAGACAGGGATGTCCGGAATGGCGCTGGATTCAGGCCAGTTCGCGTCCGGCATGCGGTGTCAGACGGTTTTGCGGGAACAGACGGTTGTCCGCAAATGCCGGATCGGGTATTCGTAACGCCGCCAGAAAGAAAATGGACAGCAGTGCCAGACACATGACGCCCTGCGAGGAAAACGCGACCTTGTACGGGCCGAACCTGTCGGAAAGCCTGCCTCCTGCCAGATTACACGCTAGCATGCTGAGGCCGGCCAGCATTATCAAAAGCATCATGTCGGACGGAACGAATCCCGATATACAGGTCATCAGCGGATTCACATAGCTGAGCCAGCAAAAGGCGCCGCCATTGTCCAGTGCGGTGGCAAAAAGAATCAGCCAAGGCGCGAGGCGCCTGAAAAAGCGGAATTGGCCAAGCAGACCGGAATCGGCAGCGGTTCCATGACCGGAATGTGCCGCCAGATCAGCCAGACCGCCACGGCGTCGGACAATACGATGACAGTTTATATCGGTGACGGCACGCATGACGCTGCATATATCAGTGGCGGACAAGCCTACAGCTTTGAAGGGCAGTGGATTGCCAGCGGTAATACGGCAACAGTGGTTCTGGAAGGAGCGACGACCCATATTGCGACGATCACCGGGGGGCAGCGGTTATACCGACAGCCTGACAGAAAAGGCCATCGCGTCCGGAAATACCGTGATAGTTGAAGGGAACGGAGGAACGGTCTACTACGTATCGGCGGGCAGTCGTGCGCATACGATTCCAGCGCAGTCGATACCGAATCGAACGGCAATCAGGTCATCCTGAACAATATCAATGTCATTGATGACGGCTACGGTTATGGAGGAACAGCCTTCGGCGGTTACAGCGACACCGGCCGTGCCGACAACAATGAGGTGACGATGAACGGCGGCAGCGCCAACTTTGTACAGGGCGGCACGACAGAAAACGGCCAAAGCGTGTCAGGCAGTACCGTAACCGTCAATGGCGGCACGATTTCCACCAGCGCGATAGGCGGCGTGGTCCGTAGCTGTGATGGCGTGGCCAACAACAATACACTGATCATCACAGGTGGAACAGTCCGCTATGCCTATGGCGGTAGTGCGAACGGTGTCGGCGAAGCCTCGGGCAACCGTGTCGTACTGGCGGGCGGAAAAGTGGATTCGGAAGTATAGGAAGATACAGTTATTCGGGAATCGCCACGGACAACACCGTTGACCTGTCCGGGACAACAGACGTCAGCACAGCCATCCTGTACGGAGGAAACTCCGACAACAGCGGAGCGGACATGCGCACAGGCAACACCCTGAACATCACCGACACCACCGTCAACGGGAAAGGCGCACTGCCGGGAGGACAGGCGCTGGCAGTCGGAACAACCATCACCCTCGTCAGAAACACAAACGGCCTGACCATCGGCCAGAGCACACTGGGCAACATGACAGTCAAACAGGGAATCTCACTAGACCACACATTCAGCCTGACAGGAAATACAGACAACATCAGCGCGGTACTGACAGAAACCCGGCTCGAACCGGCCACAAGCATATTCACAAACGGAAGACTGGTCATCGTCAGCTTTCTGAACGAAGGAAGCAGCTTCGCGCTGGATATAGGCATGATGAAAATCCTGGATACTGTCCATACCCGGGGAGTCGGCGTTTACGGAGCCATCAGCGGCAGCGACATGCGTCATAACTTCGACAAAAGAGGAGATGCGGACATCACAGGGATACACTGGCTGCTTGGCATAGCGGGTAAACTCAACCTGGCCAAAGAATACGACCTCATCGGAAGCATCTATACCGAAGCGGGTTGGGGAAACCTCGACAGCGACAACAACTTTTCCCGAGAACATGGAGGCACCCACTACTACGGAATAGGCCTCATAGGACGTTACTAGCAGAACGAAGGATCGATGAAAGGAACCTATGCACAGATCAACGCCAAAATCGGAAGAGCCAGCACCGACTTTGACAGCAACCTGTACGACCTCAACGGAAACCGGGGAGAATACAACAAAGACTCGACCTACTACGGAGCGGACATAGGAATTGGCTACCTGTGGGACCTCAGTTCCGCATACCAGCTCGACCTGTCAGCACGCTACCAGTGGCTCCACCTTGAAGGATACAGAGCGACCATAGCCGACGACCCGTACCACTTCGACGACATAGACAGCCACAGAACCAGAGTCGGAGCAAGACTCAACTTCACAGAAAACAGCCAATACACTCCCTATGCCGGCATTGCGTGGGAACACGAATTCTCGGGAAGGGTAGACGGCAGCGTCTATGGTCATTCACTGGAAGACAACAGCCTGAAAGGAGACACCGGAATAGGAGAAATCGGAATCACCTTCAGCCCGTCGGAGGGAAGCGCATGGAAAATTGACGCCAAGCTATCGGGATACATTGGACAGCGTGAAGGTGTGACCGGCAATCTGGCAGTGAACTACCTGTTCTGAAAACCGGAAGTTGTTCAGTGAAACAGGAAAGCCGCCGGAGGGCGGCATTCCTGTGACTGCTCCAGACTGGAAAACGGGATGAAGGGGGGATGGATTGTTGCTGCACATTGCCGCCAGAGGCAAGACGTTCGATTGTGTGACCTGCAATTGTGCATCCAAACCGGATGTCCGGGAAGATTCGGTGTGCGACAGCGGTCATTGTCATGTCATTTCTTACCGAGTGCCCTGAACTGGACAGGAATGAATTGCATGCTTTTCGGGTTTCGCGGCGTACAGGCATTCTTTATATGCCGTTTGGAAAACAGTCGCGTGTTCATGGGCGGAAAAGCCGTATTGTATTCCGTTGCCGGGATTGTCCTGCCGGATGAAAATACGGTCGCATGAGTGTGGCCCGCGTGCCGCGCCGGTGTTTTTTCCGCAAGTTGCCGGGTCGATGGGCTGATAGTCCGGTTTCGGATATTTTTGCCGTGTTGCCAGGATGAAAGAGCGGAATGGAATATCCAGAAAGTGCTGTCCCATCCTTTTCGTGAAGGATGCCGGATGTCGGGCGGATTTTCCGGTATTGGCCGGCCGGTGGAAAAATATCCGCGATGCTGCGGAAGATCGGCGGGTATCCCGCCCGTTTCCGGCGGAATCAGGGTTTTCCGGATTTCTTTCTGGAGAGGATGACCAGACTTCTGCTGAGTGACAGGGAAAGCAAACGGGGCAGCCTAGTCCGCTGACAGGTCGGCTCATTTTTTCCATCGGGAGGTATTCAGTGGCTGTTTTTCTGTTTCCGCATCGTCTGCCGTGATATGGCCGCATCTTCATATGCTGAAGGCGGCAGGGATGAGAGCCTCGGGGTTCTTGTCATGATCGTGTGGCATGGTGATTCTCCGGAAGGTCGAATGTTCTGTTCGGGCATCATGAAAAACTATCGTTCATGTTCTAGCTGGTTGATGGCAAGGCTTTCCGCAACGCCGGCCACCGCTTCCTCGATCAGATTCCGGATGGCGAGAAACACGGCTTCTTTCTTGCCTTGCGCGGTATCACGCACGATGCCGACCACTTCGATATCCATCAGGTAGCGAATGAGCTAGTCAGCGACCTGGATGGCTGTCTCGTCATCTTCCGTGATCCGTTTTTTTATCCGCTGCCCGAATGCGCAGGCCAGTTTCCCGAGACGTGATTCGATATCGCCGCCGGCTCTGGGGTCGTTCGGGTATGTCGTGACGGAACTCCATGTACCGAGACCGCCATAACCGGGCTTGTCATATCGCATGGCTTCCTCCGTTATTGTTGTTTTGACAGGAGTGGGTTCCGGCAGATGGAAAGGTTTATTTCGGTTCGCGATGCGGCGGGCAAAAAAGACGCGTCTTGCGGACGCGTCAAAAAGAGCAGAAAGTTCATGAAACGCAGGAATTTCTTGGGTAGCCATTTCATCATACCGGTCAGGCAGAAAAAGACTTTGATGAATGACAAGAAGGATGTCGCAAACAGTGCGGTGTGCAAGGTGATGTCGGAAAACGGGGGTATCGGTCATGAAGTCTTTGTTTGTTCCGTTCGGCCTGTTTTTTCTGCTGCATCCTGTCACGGGTTGTCTGCGCATTTTTCTCCTTTTTTCCGGCTTATGGCGTTTTTTGCTGTTGTGACCGGCGTTGTTTTGGCTGTTTTATCGATAAATGCCGGTCCTTTTTTGCATAATGATTTTGACGGTGTGTGCCTGTTTCGGGATTTTCTGCCGTCAGCAATGGCAAAGGGGGGAATCATGCAGAAAATCTTGTTTCTGACACCACGCGAGAAAGAAATTCTTGATCTTTCGATGAAAGGTATCGGCTGCAAGCAGATTGCGTTTCATCTGGGCATCAGTACCAGTACGGTTAAGAAACACCGTTCCAACCTGCTAGACAAAGCGGGGGTGTCCAGTATGGTCGAGCTGGCCAGTCGGATGACCGGCAAAAAAAAATGAACGTCCGGCAACCGGGTTCAGCGGGTTGACCGAAAGACAGAAACAGGTCGCTGTCCTGATCGCCGCCGGCAAAAGCTGCAAGCAAATCGCACGTGAGCTTGGCATCCATTTCCAGACGGTCATGAAACACCGTGAAAATCTGTATCGCCGTCTCGGTGTCAAAAATGCCCTGTCTCTGGCTCTTCTTGTATCGGGAAGGCATATGGAATGAGGGGCTTTTCCTTTTTCCTGTTTTTCCGGTATGAGCGGGACGCCGAATCCGGAAAGTCGCTGGAGGTTGCGATCCTGTTTGTCCATCATCCGTCTGCCGGAAGTTTTTCAGGCGACGGACATGTTGTCTGGCAGGACTGGGTTTGTCAATACGTTATCGGTAGCATTTTCTTTTCGTCAGTGAAACGTAAAACTGTTTTCATTCGGATATGGAAAATGGTACGGAAGGAGGCACTGATGGATGAATGGACGAAACTGACCAGAGACAGGGTTTTTATTTCCGATATCGGAAACAGCCAGGTCGCCGAGATCAATGGGACGAAAACTCTTGTGGGCCGCTATGCGGTATGGGCTCCGGCTACCGGGGGAGCTCATCACCAGGTTGTTGAGGTCGGCAGCGACTGTGAGGCGTTGATGAAAAAGTACCGCGTTCCCGGCGAACGGGTATTGAGGTTGCAGACGGTGGAGGCAGGTCATGGCTGAAGTCAATCTGTCCGATTTGTTCGCCGCGATCAGTCAGGCGATGCTCGAGGCACAGCAGGCGGTGACCCGTTCGACGCTGGATCAGTACTGGGATTATTTCAGGCTGTCCCGTCTCTCAAGGGACGGGCGGATGACGGATGCCGGTGATGTGGAAGATGCACTGGTTCCGCTCACTCGGAAGGTCGTCATTCCTACGCCGGACGGAAATGGCGTGTTCTCCGAACTGTCGGTTCCGCTGGTCACGCTGGTGCACCACAATACGTTCAGTCTGGATCAGGTGAAACTCAGGATGCGGGTGAACGCTTCGGTCGATCGGGCGGGCGGTCCCATGAAAGTATCGCTGGCGCCCTTGCGTCGGCAGAACCGTCGCGATATGGCGGATGAGGCGCCGGATGCGGCCGGACAGTCCGAGGAACCGGATCAGGAAATCGAGCTGGTTTTCAAGCGGGAGGCGCCTGCCGAAGGTATTTCCCGTATCACAACCGAAGCGGTCAAGCTTCTTTAATAAAGGAAAGGGAGGTGCATTATGCCGGAAAACTTGGGTGACAAATTTGCCGGTCTGCCGTTGGGGCTTCTGGTCTGTACGCCGATTATCGAAGTGGCGAAAGGGCAGTCGGAGCTGTGCCGGGTCTATCTCGATTACGTGTACAGGCTGGCGTTCATTGACGGGGATCCGACGAAGGGAACGAAAACGCTGACGTTCAACCTGATGCGTCCGGTGACGGACGGCAGCGGGAATATTTCGCAGCAGCAGGTTCAGGTGGTCGCGCCGCTGATCTCGCTGGTACCGGTACCGGCATTCACGATGGATGAGGCGACGGTCCGGTTCACGATGGAAGTGAAAGAACAGGTCGTGGACAAGTCGCAGGTGGGCACGGAAAGCAAGGTCGAGTCCGGTATGTCGTTCTGGGGATTCCATGCCCAGATTTCGGGAAGCGTTTCGACGTCGGCCGACCATACCCGCCAGTCGGACCAGTCGGCCAAGTACGAGATCTATGCCCGCGCGGCACAGCAGGCTCCGGCCGAAGGGATGGCGAAACTGTCCACCGTTTTCGCGTCGGTGATCGAGCCGATCGCAGTGGGAAGTGGTGGCGGTAGTTGATCGGTCATATACACCGTATGACAGGATGCCGACTTTTTGCAGGCATCTTGGAATCGGTTCTTTCAGGAAAGAGGGAGGACTATGGCACTGGCAAGAAATCCGGAAAAAATAACAGATCAGCAGGAAATTATCCGGCTGGGCGGTTCTCGGCTTTCACCCGGTATCACGACTCCTGCAACCGGGTTTCGTGTCGGAAAATTCTGTTTGCAGTGCCAGGAGAAGCCGAAATACGGAGGCTGGATTCCTCGTATTGTTTTGCGGGAAGAAAGCTACGAGGGATATAACCGTTCCGTCAATCTGGTCAAAGGTGTTTATCCGACGGGACAAATGTATGACAGCGATGCAGGAGGACGAACCGATTTTGTGCGTGGAGGAAGAAATCGCGAGATTTACATGATAATTGATCAGGAAGTCTCACAACAGAGTTACTGCTCAGAGCAGGAACATTGCGACGATATTCGTTATGCTTACGAATTGACACTCAAGGCGATGGACAGGGCTGTCCGGGTTGCAAGGGGGAAACTGTCTGCTGAAGTCCGGAGACTGAAGAGTTTCCAAACGAAAAAGGAGGCTATACGAAAAGCAAAAGGTTTGCTGATCGAGTGTTGTCCTTATAATGTTTTGAAAACAATTGTGAGAGAAACGATTCTTGCGGATGGGACCGTGACGGGAGCCTATGAACAAAAGATGGTCGCTCTGTTCAGGAATACAGCCAAAAAGTCCCAACTCAGGGATTCAGAAGGCTGGCATACATTTGTCGTTTCCGATACGGAGTATAGGCCCTGGTTTTCCAGCTGTAGAGGTTACGATATAGGGAATCACGATTACCGTAAAATCGCGTTGCCACTAAAGATCAGAAAGAAAGAAACCTCGCCTTCGACGAAGTCGCTGATTATGCTGGACTGAATTTTCACGTGAGGAAATGCATGCCGTTCTTTGGGGGATGCATCACGGATAGCATGCATTCCATCTGGCGTCATGTACAGTGCGGGATGACCGCCCGGATAGTGTATTTTCCCGTTCCGGATAGTGCTGTTTGGATCGGGAAACAGGGGACGTTCAGTCGTGGAAAAGGTTCCGGAAAGCGATGCCGTGTTGCTGGCAATGCGTGTCGATGTCCCGGGCCAGCATGTTCCAGTATGTCCTGTCGCCTTCGCGGTAGATGGCGCGGTACAGGGGAATGAGTTCGGGGTAATGGCGGCCGATGGCGCGGGCGACGCGGTTGCGCGCCAGGTTGTCAAGATTCAGGTTTTCGAACCAGTATTCGCCGGTAAAGGCCTGCGATGTATCGAGGATGTCGGCGAACCGGGTGATGCCCGGAAAGATCGGGGACATGAACAGGATCGTGCGGATGCCCGCTTCGTGCAGGCGGCGCAATGCCAGAAGCCGTCTTGATGCGTTGGGGGCGCGCGGTTCGAACCGGCGCCGGAAGGTATCGTCCAGCGAATTGAGCGAAACGGCAACTTTCGCGTTTTCCAGACGGCCGATCAGGTCAATGTCCCGCAGGACCAGATCGGATTTGGTGATGATCGTAATGGCGGCATGGGCGTTGCACAGCTGTTCGAGTACCTGGCGCGTGGCGTTGTAACGTTTTTCGAATGCGTTGTACGGGTCGGTCACGGAACTGATGACGATGTGTTTACCGGTCAGTTTGCGGATGTCAAGCGGTTTCATGGCCTGTTTGACATCCAGAAAGTCGCCCCATTCCTCGGTATGGTTCGTGAAACGCTTCATAAACTCGGCATAACAGTACAGGCATTTGTGCGGACAGCCGATGTAGGGATTGATGACGAAATCGGTGCCCGGCAGTCTCGATGGTGCGATCAGGCTTCTGGCCGGAACGGTCTGGCATGCGATCATGGTCTGGTCGGTCTGCCGGAAGAAAGGCGGCATGGCAGAAGCGGATACCGCCATCCCGTCATGTCGGCGGAAGCGGCCATGAAGCGGAATGGGGAGGGCGTTTCCGGCATATCGCCTAGAACCAGAACCAACTGCCCGCTTCCGCGTTCTGTCGCGGACCGGCGCGGAAATCTTCTGCCTCGATTTCAAGGATGTCCGGATCTTCCAGCATATGGTCCGGAAGTTTGTTCAGGAGTTCCCGGATGTTTCGGGCGGCTTCCAGTGCGTTCATGCTGGCACGGTGCGGGCGTGCGAAAATGCCTGGCCAGAAAAATTCCTTGTATTGGGGGCGGTTGGCGAAGGCCAGCGCCGGTTCATGCATCGAGAAATCCACATTGACACGGTCGTTGTTGCCGCGTGCATCGAGCTTGATCCAGCGGTAGCCGATGTGGACGGCATTGAAACAATGGACGATGTAACCGTCAGAATCGTCTTCCTTTTTGGTGATGTGCTGGTAACACATGCCGGTCGGGATTTTCTGGGAGCGCAACAGCGCGGCCAACAGATTGGCCTTGGCATGGCTGATTCCGGTTTTGTGTTTCAGGACATCCGAGGCTTTGGCTGTGACGACGGGGGCATTGATGTCAATGGAGTGCGAGATCTGGTCGCGCACGAACTCGAAAGCGATCCGCACTTTTTCCAGTTCGCTGTTGACGCTCTTGAACAGGGCTTTGGACTGGTCGCGGACGATCGGTGATGAAAAATCGATATAGGGGGTTTCCTGCAAAAAGATATCGACGCTCATTTTTCGGTTACTCGTTTGATGAATGGATGAAATCGGTTGGTCCGGAGAAAAACGTGATTTTACCTCTATTGTGCGGTATGGATATTTTCTCGGAACAAATTCTGCCGGAAAAATGGGGGCTGGCCGGCAAATATCAAGGGATGGCGATCTCCGGCGGTCTGCGGAAAAGGGAAAATCAGGGTTTTGCAGGATCGGTCGTGAACCTGTTTCCAAGGACTTCCGGCGGCATGTCGTGCCGGCAGGGAAACGGTGACCGGTATTTCGGTCCGGTTTGGTTTGCAAAGTCCGGACATGCCGATACTGACAGAACATTTTTGGGGCGGTTGGCGGGAATTTTCTGCCTGTGCCGGATCTGTCCGGAGTGCGCCTGCCTGCATAGGCGGTATGGATGGCCTGATATAATAAAAACGGTATATGGCAGCCGGACAATGGGGTGCAGTCTGCGGTCTCGTGCCGTTACCGGGTGGGACTGTTTGGGAGGAGGCGTGATGTCTTCTTATTTTTTGTTGCATGGCTAGCGTTTTTCTCTGTCGGCATTCACGGATACGGCGGGGATCGTGCAGACGGGGCGTGGCCAGCATGAAATCGGATTTGTGTATCTTCAGGCAGGGTTGCTCGTTGTGGAGGATGAACGCGGTTTCTGGAGCGTTTCACCGGGGCAGCTCGCTTGGCTGCCTTCCGGTTACCGGTATGACATCGAGGAATGCGGGCATATATGCGGAATTGCCGTTTCGCTGGCATCGGGACTGTGTGCCGGTTTGCCGGAAATGCCGTGTGCCATGGCGGTTTCCGGCCTGGTGCCCATGATTCTGGAACGGGTCGTGACATGGCAGGAAAAAGGGGGCGATGGCGTTTTCCAGCCACTTGCACCTCGTCAGGAAAGGCTGTTGCAGGTTCTGATCGATGAATTGCATGCCGGTTTGCGGGAACCGGGACGCTTGCCTTTGCCCAAGAACCGGTTGCTGGCTCATGTGGCACGCGAGATACTGGATAATCCGGGTGAACGCAAGGGAATCGAGGAATGGGCGGTACGCATGAAAACCAGTTCCAGGAGCATCAGCCGCCATTTTTCCCGCGAAACCGGCATGACTTTTGCGCAATGGCGGCAGACCGCCAGCCTGCTGATGGCCAAGAAACGGTTGGCGCGGAAAGAAAATGTCCGGCTTGTTTCGCAGTCTGTCGGTTATGAAAATGTCAGCGCCTTTATCGCATCTTTCAGGAAAATGTATGTGATGACACCGGCCCAGTTCCGGCAGCTGTTCGACTGAGCGGCTTGGATGTTTGCGTGTTTGCGGGCGCACTGCGACGGTTTTTTCATGGGAAATGGCCGGGCCGGCGGCTGAAAGCGCGGTTTGATGCCTATAATGACGGTTTTGATGCAACGCGAAAAGGACGAACCGGAATGAATGACATGCGTGGAACAGCCATTAAAGCCGTGTTTTTCGATATCGACGGGACGCTGATCAGTTTCAGGGACCATACCATGCCGGAATCGGCGCGGCGTGCGTTGCATGCGCTGCGCGAGAAGGGAATCCGTGTCTATGTGGCAACCGGCCGTTCGAAAATGATGATGCCGTTCATGGACCGGTATTTCTCGTTCGATGCCTATCTGACCCTGAACGGCCAGTATTGTTACAGCAAGGCGGAAGTCATCCGCAAGGCGACGATCGATGCGCGTGAGATCGTCCGGCTGAAGGAACTGATTCACGAACGGCCGTTCCCGTGTCTGTTTGTGGAGGAAAACGGCATGTTCCTCAATTATGCGGATGAGTCGGTGGAGGAACTGTGCAGGCTGATCGATCATCCGGTCCCGCCTGCTGCCCCCTTGGACAGGGTGAGGGAAAACGATACGCTCCAGTTCGTTCCTTTCCTGAAGGACGGTGAGGAGGGATTTCTGAGGGAAGCGCTGAAAAATGTGGAAATGACGCGTTCGGTGCCGTATTGTTTCGATGTGCTGCCGGCAGGAGGCGGCAAGGATGTCGGTATGGAAGCGGTGTTGCGCCGTGAGGGAATCGCACCGGATGAAACGATGGCGTTCGGCGACGGATTCAACGACATGGGTATGCTGGCCTATGCCGGTATCGGGGTGGCTATGGGCAATGCGCACGGTCCCGTCAAGGAAACGGCCGATTTCGTGACGAAAGGCGTCGATGAGGATGGCGTTATCCATGCGCTTCGCCGTTTCGGGGTGCTGGACTGACCGGATCGGTCGTTGAAAAAACAAATATGAATGCCAGAACATTTACTTTATAATAAACCCTTTTTTATTTGTATTTTGCAGGGGGCCTTGGCATTCTGTTTTACTGAACTGATAGATATTGGATGAAAATGAACGATTCTGTGACGAAAGCGAAATTGTCGTTTGACGATAGCACACCAGCTGTCGAATTACCGGTTTACAAGGGCACGATCGGCCCTGACAGTATCGATATCCGGAAATTGTACAATGCAACCGGAAAGCTTTCTTATGACCCCGGATTCATGGCGACGGCATCCTGCCGTTCGGCCATTTCGTATATTGACGGGGACAAGGGCGAATTGCTCTATCGGGGATATCCGATCGAACAGCTGGCTAAGGAGTGCAACTTCATGGAGACCTGTTATCTGCTCCTGAAAGGCGAATTGCCGACGAAAGAGCAGTATGACGAATATGTCAGGAGTGTCGCCAATTATTCGATGGTGCACGAGCAGATGCAGTTCTTTTTCCGGGGATTCCGCCGTGATTCCCATCCGATGTCGCTTCTGGTCGCGACCGTCGGCGCCCTGTCGTCGTTCTATCATGATTCGCTGGACATTACCGATCCTGAACATCGCGAGCTTTCCGCACTCCGCCTGCTAGCGAAAATGCCGACGCTGGTGGCGATGTCCTACAAATACAATGTCGGGCAGCCGTTCGTCTATCCGCGCAAGGATCTGTACTATACCGCCAACTTCATGCGCATGATGTTCGCCACTCCGGCGGAAGATTACCGGATCAACGACGTGCTGGTGCGTGCGCTGGACCGCATTCTGATCCTGCATGCCGATCACGAACAGAACGCCTCGACGTCCACTGTCCGTCTGGCAGGTTCGTCCGGTGCCAATCCGTTCGCCTGTATCGCCGCTGGTATCGCCTGCCTGTGGGGCCCTGCTCATGGTGGTGCCAATGAAGCGTCGCTGGCCATGATCAAGAAGATAGGTTCCGTTGACAAGGTCGCCGGTTTCGTCAAGTCTGTGAAAGACGGTACGGCCGGAATGCGTTTGATGGGATTCGGCCACCGCGTTTACAAGAATTTCGACCCGCGTGCGACCCTGATGCGCGAAACCTGTCACGAAGTGCTGGAAGAACTGGGTCTGAAGGACGATCCGCTTTTCAAGATCGCGCTGGAAATCGAGCGTGTCGCTCTAGAAGACGACTATTTTGTTTCCCGCAGGCTGTATCCGAACGTCGATTTCTATTCCGGCATCGTCCAGTCAGCGCTGGGCATTCCGTCCTCGCTGTTTACCGGTATCTTCGCATTGGCCAGAACGGTGGGCTGGATCGCACAGTGGAAGGAAATGATTTCCGATCCGGAACAGCGTATCGGCCGTCCGCGCCAGCTTTATGTCGGTGAAGCACGCCGTGATGTGGTTCCGATGGACAAGCGGGGGTAAGCGGGTTAAATCTTTTGGATAAAATCAGGTACATACAATTATTTTTGCGTTCAGTAACAGCGTGACATCATGTCACGCTGTTTTTTTGGGGGGCGTTGGGATGTTTTAACGATAGAGGATAACGAAGTGATGTGTGGAGAAAAGACGAGGGGAGAAATGAAAAATCTGAGAGCTTGTTATCAGCCGTGCCGTAAAACCCCGTTCTTTAGGGTAGTGATATAAGACACGGAT
>CAZRQR010000044.1:6851-13624 GCA_964602435.1 uncultured Oxalobacter sp. | reverse complement strand
TGTTGAGTTGCGCATTCGAGTACCGTTTTTCTCCGGTTGTATATTCGGCGACCAATGCATCCAGCAAGGCGTTGCCTCCCTGCATGGTTTCAGTATCCAGCCCGAAATCCAGCACGTCCTGCGCATACGAGAGCATCATGGCGTCACTGGAAAAATTGCTGGCGTCTATCGCGCATACCTGATGCAGCAGGCGCCAGATGAACCGTCTTCCCAGTGCATGCCCCATGACATATGCCAGTTCGTCGTCCCGCCGTTTCTTCGCTTCGGCCAGTTCCGTGTCCATACCCTTATCCATTCAAGCCCCCATATCCCTGCAACTGCTGCATGACTTCGCCCAGATTCTGCGTGTCGATCCGGGACATGTCTTTCGTGGTCTGCACCTGCGCAGCCTGTTCTGCCATGGCCTGCTGCTGTGCCTGCTGTTCGGCACGCTGCTGCCTGATGATCGCCACATCCCGTCCGGAGACGATGGTCTTGGGATTGACCCCCAGCGCATCGGCCAGGTCATCCACCGCTGCATCCGCATCGAACTTGTCCAGCACATCCGGTTTCAGCTGGGCCATAACCCCCAGCGAATTGAGGAAACGGCCTTGGCTGTTGGCGGATGTCATTTTCTGGGCCTGTGCCAGGACGGACGTGTATTCGATAATGATTTCCTGCCCGTGCAGTTCGTCCGGCAAGGGAGGCACAATGCCTGCGTCCATCATCCTGTCGAACGTCATTTCGATCAGCGGCGACAGCAGCTCGTTGTCCAGCCGTTCCAGCACCGGCCCCAGCATCAGCATCTTTTCCGACTGGCGTTCCGCGACTTCGGTGGCCGTCATCTGGCCTGTGGCCTGATCGAACATCATGAACAGGTCCGTATAGAAAGAGGCGTTGATCCGCTCACGCACGTCCGCGATATCCGCCAATAGCCCGGACAGGTCAGGGCGGATGTCATAGGCGCTGCGAACTGTCGCCATTTCTGCCGCATTGGCGTAAATCACGCCGCCCGGAAGCAGGTTCACCACCTTATTTTTCATGCTGGCCGGTATCAGTCGCGTCGGATTGTTCTGCTGGTCAATCCCCTGCCCCTTGCGCAGCTGCTCGACCTGCAACTGTTTGATGTCCGGCAATGCCCACATCGAAGGCGAAACACCGTAGTCGTCCATGACGTCCCATCGCGGCGCCAACACGGGGAAACGCCTGTATCCGGATTCCCGCAGGATTTCTCCGGATGCCAGCAGATACACGGACCGCCAGGGCATATCCGTATTTTTCGGACTGCTGACGTTCCGCTCTGTCCGGGGTTCGATCGCGTGAATGACCGTGTACAGCGAATCGTAGTTCCCGTTTCTATACTGGCTCATCACACTGGATGGACAGCCATCACCGAACATGTCGACCAGTGCTTTGACCGTCATCTGGAATTCACGGTAGAGCGTGTCCACGACCCCAAACATGTCGGTGGCGATGCAGTATTCCCCCGCAGTCAGCGGATAGCCATGCACGATATTGTCGTAATGTCCGGAAAGAATGGCTGGCCCCGTCCCGAAAAGTCCCAGCTCGTCGTATATCGTGTGCAGGACGCGATAAATGTTGGACTTGGAAAAGACGCGCCGCATGATGGTCGCCACGTCATGACACCACGATTTCACCTGCATGTTTTTTGCCAGTCCGGGATCCGCCGTCGTCAGGCCGAACCACGGTCTGGCCGGGGATGTCATGCCGGACATCAGCCCGGCAGACAGAATCCGCTGCGCCCGTGCGGGAGTGGAATCAAGTATCTTTCGGGTGTTCGTTCCGCGCAGATTCCGGTTCGTGACGACATACCGCCCACGGTACGGATTGACGTAATCGCTCACGTCCTGCCAGATCGGGAGGATGTACGAGCGCTCGGTTTTGAGCGCCTGCCACCGCCTGAGAATCTGCTGGCGCATTGCCATATCAGCCTCCCAGAAGGGTTTTCCTACGTTTGTTGCTGCTACCCAGTGTCGCCCCATCAGCGCCGGTCAGCATGGTCGATCCCAGACCGGATGCGTTTTCCGATTTGATGGTGTCGATATCCGGACTTTTGGCGTTGGCCGCATTGATCTGTTCCTGCGCGGTCTGCGCCTGCTTCTGCGCAATCGCATTGGCCTCTTCCATCGCCTTGGCCTGCTTTTTGGCGGCCGAAGAAGAACCGGTCAGGCTGCCGACGACGCTACCGATCGCGCCCAGTATCCCGCCACGGAACATGACATGTTTCAATTTCTCTTTCCAATCGTCAGGCAGTTTGGGCGGTTCTTCACGACCGAAGGCATAGGCATAAGCAAACTTGTTCATTTTTTGTCCTTGTCAAGATTGAAACGAAGCGTCTGATACACGGTTTCAAAGCCGTAACGGCTGTGAATGCGCGCCATCGCAGGCGATACGCTGCACTCGATCCATCCGATATCCTTTTCACGGCACCAGTCGCAAAGCAGGGGAAAGATGCTGGTCATGAATCCGTCCAGATTTCGCCCCGCCAGCGCGAAGACATTGACGCTTTTGGCATGCGGATAAATACGGTCTTCGACCATCAGCGACAGGATGATTTCGCCGTGCTGTCTGACGACACCGACAGCCACACGACCAGCGACAGCCAGATCGAACAGATCGTCCAGCGTGAATTCACCGTGTGCGCTGCGCGATATGGATCGTTCGTAAAGCGGCGCGATTTCGGCCCAGATGTTCCGAACCTTGTCCGGTTCGAGAAACTCGAGATGGATTCCTGATTTTTCGAATGTGACAGCCATGCCGTACCCCTGCAATGAATTGGCTCGGCGGCCATGACTGTGCGCTCGATGGCGCTTCTGAAGATTGTCAGTGTGAACCCGACACTTTTTTGAATGTTGCTATTTTACGGCAGCGGCGACAATATAAGGCAACAACATATTCCTCACCCGCTGCATCACCCAAACGATGATTGCATTTCGGACATCGAAGTTGCTCAAATGCCGTTTTTTTGTCTGCGTCATATTTCATTTGTTCGCTCCCACAAACCGACCACACTCCTGTGCCGCGCTGCGCAATCGCCATACAACCCGATCACATCCACCATCCAGCCAGTCAAGTCGTCATAGGTTCCGTCAGGCGGATCTGGTAACAGTTTGCAATCGGCCGCAAGGCTACTGTCCAGCGGCGGCGTTTGCGGCTCGCACTGCATCCTTGAGGATGCGCAGCCTGTCAGGATAAGGGCGACAATCAGCGGGGACAGGATCATTTTTCTTCGCATCGGCAAGTTCCTTCTTCAGTTTGGCAATCTGCTGTTTCAGTTGTTCGGAATTTCCTAAATACTCGTTTGCGCTGTCGTTGACCTTTTTGCTGACGTCGCGAAAATGGTCTGCGCTAGCCTGTATCGCTTCTGCTTTTTCCTTGTTGTATGAGGAATCCAGCCGCCAACCGTTTGCGAGCCAGCCTGCAATCAGTCCGGCAATAAGCCCGACAAGCAAGCACGCAATTCCGATGATGAGTTTCTGTTTCATGCGTTTTCAGTTGTTAAGTAAGGCATTCGGAATTTCCGAATACTTTTTGATAATCCTGTCCTGGACTGGGTTAAATATGGTTATGCTCGGTTATCAATTCAACATGTAAATTTTTCTTACATGTTGCTGATAACCTTTTTGCTGATGTCGGCAAAATGGTCGTCTTTAACTTCCGAGTATTCCTCGGTAGTCGATTCCTGTTCGCACAAGTGTTCGTTTCGTTCTCCACAACGTGGACACCATTGTTCAAAGACCGAATGGTCTTTTCGGCATTTCGGACAAATCATTGTTTTTCTCCCATACACATTTTGTATTCCGCCTCTCTCCTCTTGACCAGTCCGGGCAAGACCTTGCCGCCCGCCCTGTTCCAGCGTTTGATCTCGGCACATGCGCCTTCATAATCCCCCTGATTGAGCTTCTTGACCAATGTGGACTTGCAGAACGCGCCTGTCCCGATGTTGTATGCTAGCGATGTGTAGGCAGAAAATTCGTGCTGATACAGCGGGACGTTAATGCATTTGCGGATTGCATCTGCATGCTTTTCTGTGCTCTCCAGCAGCTGCACAAGCGCCCTTTCCGGGGTTGTCTTATCCCCCATCTTCACGCCAGTTGTTTCTCCGAATCCGATGGTCGGAATACCGACCGCATCCCTGTAGGCTTCGCTTCGGTATCCTTCGAAACTGGCAATCCCGACCAGAACCGCCGCCGATACGGTAAGCGCACCGGCAGCCAGCCTGACTTTATTCAGCGACATAGCCAGCCTACAATGCCGCCCGCGATAAACGCCGCGATGACGAGAACCGCCAACATGAAAATTTTCCGCTTGCTCGAACTGTCATCTTCCGTAGTGGCAGTATTGTCTGCCGTAGTAGTGTCGTCTGCTGTAGCAGCACCATCATCCGTAGCGGTAGTATCGTCCGCCTCAGCTACGCCATCATCCGTAACGGTGGTTTCCTCGGTTACGGTTTCTTCCACTGCGGTTTCTTCTGCCTTCGATACTTTTTCTTCTTCTGCCATCGTTTACTCCTTCTTCTTACTCAACTCAACCAGCCGGCCATGTATGCCTGCCAGAACCCAATAATTGCTCCTGCCGCACCTGCGGCAGCTCCCATCCATTTAAGTAGCCGGCAGAACTTGCGGGAAAAATGCACCACCTCCACAATGCCTGCCGTATCTCTTTTCACGTCATCGATCTTCGCCTCAAGCCGGTCTATCTTCCGGTTCTGCTCCAGATTTTCCTTCCGCACCTCACCGATCGCTTCTGCGTGTTCATTCAGCTTCTGCCTGATCAAGGCGTGTGCCGCAATCGTGTCGTTCGGCAGTTCGTCGCGAATCATGCTCATCTTTTCATCTCAATTCTGGTGGCAACTGCAAACGGTTCATCTCGGACAGATACGCACTTTCGCAATGGTCTTTTTGCCAGAAAAAGATCGCGTCGATCACTCGACGCAACATCTCCCATCCCTTGCCGTCGCCACGCTTTCGCCATGCCCGGCTGGAGATGGTTTCGTCTGCCCAGCCGCCGAAAACCGTGTTGACGAGCTGGTCAACAGCAATGAGGATCTGTTCACTCCGCTTCGGCATTTTCTGCCTCGTAAGGTTTTGTCCACAATTCGGTCTGTTTCTGCCCTGCAAGCAGAAGAGCCTGCGTGAGTTGATTGATCGTCACTTGAGCTACGGTGTTGTCCGCAAGCACCCACGATGTCGTGGTATCCGCAGACAGACCGGAACTGGTGAACATGGTGATGGCTCGGGTCATGCGATCCTGCGACGTCTCATCGCCGTCAAACGTCATCCCGTCCACTTCGACGGTGATGCGGGAGACAGCTTCGGCGCGATCCATTTTGGCTTCAGACAAGGCGATTTCCGTCGCTTTGTCTTCGTCCAGCACCCATTGTCCAGAGACTGCCTTGTATGCCAGAGACGGCTGTTCCGTTTCCATCTCAGTCAGGCCTTCGGCAGGCCAGTATCCGAAATTCCCGTACCGGTCGAATGTCTTGCGCACCGTAATGGCGTCAAACGATCCTTCGGCTGCATACGTTTTCGGTGGGTATTTTTCGTCGATTTCCGACTGCTCCATGCGGATGAATTCGTTGTCCGCGTCGTTGGTTTTGTAGCCTTCCGGCTGTTCGACAATGCCTTCTTCCACCTGTTGGGACAGCGGTTTCAGGCCGGTCAGATCGTCTTTGAGAGCGGCAACCGGCAATCCGACATACCCCGGAAATCCGCTCGGGACTTCGAGAGCGTTTTCCGGTTTTTGGGCGGCACAACCGTGTTTAACGATGATGCCGTTTTCTACAATGATGTATTCCATGTATTTTTCCTTTATGCGGTGCGTTTCCAAATGCGTATGGTGCTATTGACGGATCGGACTTCGGCGAGAGCATACTTGTCGTTTGAATTCGCAGCAGAAAATCCGATAATTGGGCTGCTTTGGTTCGCGAAACTACTGTTAATATTGTTGTACCCAAAACCGGACACATAGAATGCCCCTGTCGGATCAACGTTAACTTCGTATTTTGGAATCCCAAAACTGCCTGTAATATTCGGCGCGCCGTCTGTCTGCGTCGAGCCAAACTCGGCAGCCGCACCACCTTCAGCACGGAAAAACAGACCTGCATAGGCAGCGGACACGTTTTCCCACGTGCCGCCGAACAAATCGGCCGGCGCGGCCTGTCCGGCATACTGGATGTAGATCATGCCGACGGGACAGGCGGTGGCGATGATGTCCGGTATGCCGGCAAGGTCGCTGTATTGCCCGCTGGTGGCGACTGCCGACAATGCCGGCTTGTTCAGGATCACCGCCGCACCTTCTGTGGCGTTCCAGTCGGCATTGACCTGCGCCGGGATGGCATCCACCGCCTGCTGCACCACACCGGCGACTTCGCTTGCAGTGGCGAAGTCCTTGCTGTTGGTTTCCGCGTCATACGGGACATAGCCCAGTGCGCCGGCTATCGTCTCCGGCGTCAGACCGGGTATGGTCACTCCGGATATCGCATTGACAACTTCATCGTATATTTGCGTGTCCAGATCAAGCGCTTCTATCTTTTCGTCCACGCTGTCCGATACCTGACCGGGAATGTCCTGCGCTGCGATGGCAGCCGCAACCAATGGCTCGACCGATCCCAGCGCCTCATCGGCCGTTTCGACCGCCTCATTGGCCTTCTCCAGCGCCTCGTCTGCCTTCGCTTCCGCCGCAGCGGCACTTTCCGCGGCAGATTGTGCGGCAGATGCGGCAGACGCAGCGCTTTCCGCGGCATTGTTCGCCGTGTCTTCGAGTTGCTCCTT
>CAZRQR010000044.1:0-6841 GCA_964602435.1 uncultured Oxalobacter sp. | reverse complement strand
CGGCTGACACAGACGACGAGATGTTGACCTTGATGCTGCGCGTCACCTGCTCGAGCAGCTGCTGACAAAGGATCGTCAGCTTGTCGTAAGCATTGTTCAGTGTATCCGGGTAAAAACCGCCCTTGTTCGTCAGCGTCATACCCTGGTTGTACGGCACGTCACTGCCGATCGTAACCTTGTAACCGATGTATGCATTCAGCAGGGTGACGTCGCCCCCGGGATTGTTGTCCTGATCATCGTTCAGCGTAACGGTATAGTCTTCATCCAGCGTCAGGGTTGTTTCGACTTCATCTTCCGTTGTCACAACGACATAGACGTCGGTTCGGCTGAATACCTTGAATGTAAAGGGATAGGTAGCACCTGATGTGTAATCGTATGGTCCTGCCTTGCGTGTAATTGCTTCTACTGTCATGAAACCTCCATGTCATGACAGTAACACCAGTTTTCAAAAATAAGGCAACAGCACGCTTTTCGGTCAAAACATATCCAGCGGATTGTATTCCACCCGTTCGACACGGTTATCCGACTTGCCTACCGGCGCTGCAAACGTGAGGGCCAGCGCATCGGCCAGATCAGGTGAGCGTCCAAGACGTTCCCTTATCCTGTCCTTGCTCTCCAGTACCATCTTTCCGGACGCATCGAACAGATATGTCGGGGCCGACAGATCAGCTTTCAGCGTGGCATGATCCGGTATTTGCCCACCAGACCGCAACCACGCCGCCATCTCGATCCACATTTCCGCACGACGGTTCCGGTATTTTTCCGACAGTGCCCTGGCGCCAAAAGCCACTTCCGTGACATCGCATCCCAACTGTCGCACCCGATCGATCACACCCGCACCCGCTCCTGCATCCACGAAAACGGCATCCGGTCTGTTTTCCGCAATGAAACTGACCAGCCGATCCGCTACCACCATGTTGTCCAGCTTGCGGATAACGACCGGCTCGAAAGCAACCAATCCCTGACGCTTGAAAAACACCGTCGCATCATCACCGAAACGCGCCACATCCACACCGATGACAACCGGCGCATAGGCTATGTCACGTTCGACATACTGGCGTTTCACGGCAACGGACACCAGATCGATCGGGATCAGGATGTCATCCGATTCCGCCGAGAAGTCGCACAGGAATTCCTGTCTGAACGCATTGTCACTCATTTCCGTTTTCAGACTGGCCAGTTCCTTTTCTTCTATCACGCCGGTTTCGTCCGCACGATACATGACCGATGTCCATTCCGGATCATCTCCTTTCAATCCCCTGTCGAACAATTCCCTGAAGATGTTCTGGCCTTTCGGCGTCCCGATGAATACCGCCGAGCCTTTTCTGTCCGCCAATGCCGGACGGATGATTTCGTGCCAGACTTCCGGTTTCATCTGTGCCACTTCATCCAGTACCACGATATCGAAGTAACCACCACGCAGGGCGTCCGGATTGTCGGCACCGAAAATCCGGATCATCGATCCGTTCGGTAACGTGACCGAAAGCTCGGACGCATTGACTTTGATCCCAGGAATCGGCGCCGTGTAATAGCGCAGGTAATCCCAAGCGATCATTTTGGCCTGATTCAGGAAAGGGGCAATGTAACCGAATCTCCCGGCACGTCTTTGACATGTTGCCGCTCCCTTGATGAGATGATTGACGGCCAGCACCGTTTTGCCGAACCGCCGATGCGCGACCACTGTAACAAACCGGTACGATTCAAGCAGGGCATGAACCTTCGGATGACGTGGTGTATAAGGGATTTTGACAACGGCTACCACTATTCCCCCCACGTAATCCTGATATCACCATCGATCCGCGACCGCTCGACATACAGGCCGGCCGCCTTGCCTCTGGCGATTTCCGCCTGTATCGCCGGTCCATACTTGCCTTCCTCTGCCGCCCGGTCACGCAATTCTTCCAGCTTGGACAAATGCTGTGCAAGTGTCACCTGTGCACTTTCTGTTACAGGCCTCCGAAGTTCTTCCAGTCTTGCCCTAATCTCGCCCTTTTTCAGAAGGGCATGGGCTTTGTTATTGACCGTTTCAGGCTTCATCTTTTCTGTGTCATACGCACGCCTGTATGCCTCTGACGCATTGCCCGTCTCGATATATGCAAGACAAAAGTTTTCCTGTTTCTGTGTCAACCTGCGCATCTTGATAAATACCTTGTAATCCTCGATACATGACTTTTCGATATATCGAACTTGATGGCGATTTCCGTCACGCTCATCCCGTCTTCATGGAGCTGACGGATCAGCTCGATCTCGCGATCAGTCAGTTTCGCCCGCCAGTGCGTCTGACCTTGAAGTACTCCGGGTAATGTCTTCGGCATCGAGCCACCGCCTCGTCAATCGCCAGCATTCTTTCTTTACTCCCACTTGCGCCGACTTGTGACGCATCTACAAGCCACATGCGAGCACAATACGGCAGCACTTTCGAAATCAGAACCGTTCCATCTTCCATCCATCCCCCTCACGTCCTGTTTTCTTTTTGACCGCGACAAACCGCACCGGATACTGTTCTGCCGCCACCTTGATCTTGATGCGAGCATCATCCCGCCAGAACCCTTTGACCTCGTGCATCTCAAGCTGGCCGTCGGAGCGCATTACTGCAAAATCCGGCGTGTAGAACGTGTTGTCCGCCAAACGGAATTTCATGCCCTCGAACCGGTACCATGCGATTTCACCGATACGTTTCAGCATTTCCAGGTGCCCCGCATATTCCGCTTCTGTCCTGTTCATCTGGCCGGTTTTCATGCGACCCAGCGCAAGAATCGACGGTTTCATTTTCAATTCGCTTTCTTCAACAGGTGCGGTTGCCACGTAACAAGATTTTTCTGGTCGTTTTCGACATCATCGTATTGACAAACAACCCTGTCGAAAGCATTCCTTCTCAAATGGCCAGATAAAACTTTCCTGACCGTCGCCAGCCGTCCGGATGGCGTAATCACCTTTTGCCCTGTTTTCAAATCGCACATAGATCCCCCTTTCATGCCGGTTTGTAAGTCCCCATCAATCGATTCAGGACGATCTCCAAAAACTCGATTTCTGATTTTCCGTACATCGCTGCAAATTCACTTCGTCCCATGCTGTGCACTCCCGTCTTGCCGGTGTGATGCTCCGGACACAGTGGGATGATCGCCTTGTGGCTTGATCTTCCCCAGCCATGACGGGCACGAACGTGATGGATTTGCGCCGGCGTCCCCGGATGTCCCATTTGCTCGCACACGATGCATCCCATTTTTGCGACCGTCTGCATGATTCTTTTTTCCTCTGCCGTTTTCGTGCGCTTCATGCGAACATCTCCTCTCTCACACCGAACTGCACGCCATGCTGTGCGCCGAATGCGTATATCTTTTCCAGATAAGCCGCAAAGCCCTTTTTGGTCAGTTGTGTGGTCGATCCTTTCAGATAACGATTGCCATTCGGCAGAAAATCCCATTTGACATAGCCATCCACGGTTTCATCCGATGCTTCTTCCGGCAGGAACTTCTGCTTGAAATACTCGTGCCAGGTCTCATCGCTGTACTGCACGCCATCCGGCCAGACTTGAGCGGCGATGTCTTTGATTGCGCTGGACCACATCAAAGCGTTCTGGTTAAGGCCTCGACGTTTTTTCTGTTTCCGGATGACCACTTCCATCCCGTCGGAAAAATCCACCTCCTGCACGTTTCGCAAGGCGATTTCCTTTGTCCGATGATCCGTTATGGCAATCACGATATCTGCCTGCGTTCCCATTCCATCAACCTCATGTACCCGTTTTCCTTCGACGGGAAATATCCCAGTCTGTATGCGCCTGCCAGTCGTGACCAGTATTCCTGCATTTCAGGGTTGTCTTTCGTGGCAAGCCAGATTTCCTTTTTGTCCTCGATACCCCAGCCGTAAATGTCGGACAGGTATTTCAGATCGTTTTTCAGGTCATCCATCGTGTTCAGCCAGCCGCGTTATTGAGCCTTTCTTTCAGCCGTTCCATCCTCAGCATGGTTCGTGTCTTTTTGCCATTGATCACGTAAGCCAGAAAATTGTCGATGTTCCGCTTGCGTGTGCCTTCCGGAATTGGTCTGTCGCCGATCAGCAACCTGACGGCATTCGCATCGGAATGACCTATCTGTTGCCATCTGGCGTACAGCCCTTTTTGTTTCATGAAGCAGTTCAGTTCGTGCCGGCTGAATCCCTTCCAGCCATGTTCTTTTCTTTTGCTCATTTTTTCAGCAGTTCCCTTTTTTATTTATAAGATCTATATATCTTTTAAGGTGATTTCCTAGATTCGGAGGGTTGAAACAGCGCAACCCATCCCTAAGGGAACGTGTCAAAACATTACCTTTGGATGGTGGCGCTGTTTGTGATTTCCTGAGTTCCTCGGGCCGTCACATGCGCTAGATGAACACTTCCAGTTCTCACGTTCCCTCGATGTCCAAAACTACCAATCAATCTGAGAATCTGCCCCTGCGCCCGCCTTCATCATTCACCCGGCTGTTTGACCTTGCGCACCTTCATAGTCTCTCGGTTCCGGGCGTCTGCGGTTACCCCTCTCTATGTACCGGAACCACCCATCTGTCATGTCACCATCTTCACGTTCCTCATGATTTCGGTTCGGATACGTGTATAGGCTCTTTCGCCCCATTCCTGCCGGGCGTCGTCCCAGTCCGTGCCGCGTATGCCTTCCGGATACGCCAGTCCACATCTCAATATTTCCGCCGCTTCTTTTCCTTTCGTGAGTCCAGGGTTGTTTGTCGTTTTGTGATCGTTGTCGGCACAGATGACGGCCATGCCTGCCGTTTTCCTCGATTTCGCTACGTCCACGAGGTTGGACGAATTGAAGCACACGACCACGGAAGCGGTCGGTATGCTCTGGTAAATGGTGAGACCGGTCGCAAAGCCTTCGCAAAAGCATGTGATGAGGCTTCTCGCCCGGCGCAATTCGTATGAGGCTTCCTTGACGGGACAACGGTAACGGAACTTCTTTTCGCCTGTCGGTGAGATGGATTGCAGGCTCATGAGGCTGCCGCCCCGAAACATCGGGATCACCAGCAAATCCACGTCGCGCCTGAGATGTTCGCACCCGTGAATGGATAGCCCCTTGCGTTCCAGATACGGGTGATTGCCTCTCAAAAGCGGCAAACCGGCCCAGTATTCACGCATGTCCTGTATCGCTTCCATGCGCGCTCTCTGTTCGTTTCTGGCACGTATGGCGGCCTGTTCTCTTGCACGCCGGATTTCTGCCTGCGAAAGCGGTTTTTCCGGATTTTCCGGACGCCACAGGCGCGGCTCGGTCATCAAGGCATGGTTCTGGACAAATCCGTGCGTTTCCAGCCATTTCACCGCGCCATTGCGTTTTCTCGGATGGTCGGTTGTCGGATACCGTTTCCAGATACCGACCGGAGGCAAATGATCGATCATGACGCCGCAATCACGGCAGAAGGTCAGAAAGTCGTTCATGCCGCCCTCCTCGATCGTGCATAACGGATCTGGAAATGTTTGATTTTCCGGGCGACAAGCGGATCGACCGTTTCCGCCGGCAATGTTTCCGAAAATTTCAGGATCGGCCAGATTCCGGTGATGTTCCGGAACATTGCCAGCGCGAATTTCTCGGCTTTTTCCGGTTCCTTGTGGTCACAGGCATATCGCACGACCTGCGGCCACAATTCGGCCGTCAGTTCCCGTCTTGCACCGGACGCTATCAGTTCGGACAGCGTCCCGGCCTTGTGTATGACTTCGGATTTCTTCGGCGGGTATTCATGTCCGCAATTCGGACAGAATGGCGCGGCAGCATGCAGGACACGACAGTGCGGACATTTCATGTATCTGTCTTCGATGTCTTCCGGTTTTTTCTTGTTCCGGTTTTTCGGCTTGCCGTCGTCCAGTTCGGTCGCGCCGTTCTGGAAAAACTCCTGCATCTCATCCATGAAGCGCAGGCAGTTGCCGGAATGATCGAGAACGATGCATTCTTTTTTGTCCGGATGAATCCGCAGACCCCGCCCGAAAAGCTGGATGTGTTCCGCCAGCGAATTGCGCAATGGCCGGGCCATGATGATGCACTCGACGTCTGGAACATCAAACCCTTTCGTCGCGGCCGTTACGGTAATCAGACCGCGGTAAACGCTGTCCGGCTTCCGGAATTCCTCGACGATTTCGCGGCGTTCTTCGTCAGATGTTTTGTAGGTGTAGTTGGCACAGAGAATGCCTGCCGCCATGAACTGTCGCTGCAATTCCCCGACATGCGTTGTATCCACTGCGGAACAGATGAATTTCTTGCCGTTGCAGTGTTCGACGTACTCCTTGACACAATCGCCGACGATTTCAAGCGCGCGTTTGGACGTTTCCTTTTCTTCCCATTCGCCAGCAACGACACGGACACCTTCCATGTCCGGTTCCTGACAGGCGAATATCCGGTATCCTGACAAAAATCCTTCGTCGATCAGAACCTGTGTGGACGTGACGTTCACCAGATTGTCATAAAGCTTGCCCAACCCCTTCGTGAAGGGTGTCGCCGTCAATCCGACGACATTGGTGTTGCGTTCGGCAATGCGCTTTTTGACGGTTTCGGAAATCGTGTGGCATTCGTCGATGATGATAAGGTCGGCGTCCGGCCATTGGCGTCGTGCCAATGTCTGCGCGCTGGCGACTTGCACCGGTTCGTACAGTCTCGTTCTCCAGTGATTGGCCTGAATGATGCCGTGATCGATGCCGAATTCATCGAACCGCAGTGATGTCTGATCGACCAGGTTGAGACGGTCACAGACGAAAATCGCCCGTTTGCCCTTGTTTTTGCATTCATTGATGAGATGCGCACCGATGATCGTTTTTCCGGAACCTGTCGGCGCACACAAAATCTGGTTCCTGAACCCCGCACGAATCC
>CAZRQR010000043.1:0-14046 GCA_964602435.1 uncultured Oxalobacter sp. | reverse complement strand
CAACAGCCTGAACATAGCAGGAATCCACGTCCTTCAGAGCGTGGAGGATGTCAAAGATACAATTTCTCCTCAGACGTTCGGTTCTTCGTTCCTGTCCGTTCCGGATTGCGTCAGCCAGCTGCGGATACGTTGTGCATCCGCCAGACGTGCGCCTTTTCCCTTGGAATCAAGGAAAACCATCACAATAGGTCGGCCTTTGATAATGGCTAGCATGACCAGACATTGACCGGCTTCGGAAATGTATCCCGTTTTCTGCAGCTGGATGTGCCAGTCCGGATTGTGGACCAGACCGTTCGTATTGCTGTAATGCATTTCATGTCGGCCATTATCAACAGAATAACCGGTATCTGTCGAATATTTGCGAAGTATCGGATGTTGCGCAGCGGCCATCACCAGCTTGGCCAGATCGCGAGCGCTGGCGATATTTCCGCTTGACAAACCGCTTGAGTCCACATAACGGGAATCGGACATGCCCAACATCTGGGCCTTGACGTTCATGGCATGGACAAAGGCGGAAATTCCGCCAGGATAATTGCGGCCCAGTGCTGCGGCGGCCCTGTTTTCAGAACTCATCAAAGCCAGATGCAGCAGATTTCCACGTGTCATCCGGGTGCCGACTTTCAGACGGGAGCTGGTATGTTTCTGGTTGTCGACATCGTCTTCAGTGATCTCCAGTACTTCGTTCATGTCTTGCATGGACTCGACAACAACTAGACCTGTCATCAGTTTCGTGATCGATGCCATAGGCAATGCGATGGTCGAATTTTTCTCGAACAGGATTTCAAGACTGGATTCATCCAGTACAAGCGCCGCGTTGGATTTCAGGGAAAGGGGATCGTATGTGTTCTTGAGGCCAGCGAGGTCACCGAAGGAATAACGGGGAATGGCCGGTGCAGAGCGTCTCAGGGATACTTTTCTGTAAGACGCACGTGCGTTGCCACGGCGGGCTCGCCGGTCCAGTACGGCCAGTTTTCCGGACGGTTTCCTCGCATTGCGCACGGAAACGATCCTGGCGTTTTTTGCTGCCTGTGTGTTTTTCTGACGGATGGCAGACGTGGTTTTTCCTGTCGTGCGAGCCTGAACCGTTTTGGAGACGGTCTTTTTGGCGGGGGCCTTGCTGGTTTTTTGGGGTGCAGCCAGTCCAAGTGGCGCTGTGAAGATACATAGAACGATCAACGACAACAATCCATTTGTGATTTTGTGCATGGTGAAGCTCCCCGTAAAAGATAACCCAAGTATACAAAAAAGAACGCGTTTCAAAAATGAAAAAATTTGACATCCTCCACGCCCTGAAGGACGTGGAGGATGTCAAGTTCAGCCATCGTGTCGGTATCCTGAGGAAGGCCATCCATGCCGAATGACCGGACATGTTCCTGCATTCTTCGATGTGTTTTCGGGGAATCGCAGGGTGGCGGATGGTATGATTATGATTTTGCAAAAGGATGTTTTTTCTGTGCGGTTAACGTCGATAAAATTGTCGGGTTTCAAATCGTTTGTCGATCCCACGACTATTCAGATCAATGGAAAACTGATCGGTGTCGTCGGCCCGAATGGTTGCGGAAAATCGAATATTATCGATGCGGTCCGGTGGGTTCTGGGGGAATCGCGGGCGTCTGAATTGCGCGGAGAGTCGATGAGAGACGTTATTTTCAACGGAACGATACAGCGCAAACCGGCAGGCAGAGCGGCTGTCGAACTGACCTTTGAAAACAGTGACGGAAGAATTGGTGGGCAATGGGGCCAATACGGGGAACTGGCTGTCAAAAGAGTGCTTACCCGTGAAGGCGGATCGACCTATTTCATCAATAATGTCGCCGTACGCCGGCGGGATGTCCAAGATATCTTTCTCGGGACAGGTCTCGGTCCCAGGGCTTACGCAATTATTGGTCAGGGAATGATTGCCCGTATCATCGAAGCCAGACCGGAAGAATTGCGTGTGTTCCTTGAAGAAGCGGCCGGTGTTTCAAAATACCGTGAAAGGCGTCGAGAAACAGAAAACAGGTTGGTCGATACCCGCGAAAATCTGAACAGGGTATCGGATATATTGCATGAATTGGATCAGAATCTTGGGAAATTGCGGGAACAGGCCAGACTGGCGAAACAGTATCGGGATCTGGTTGAAGCCAGGGAGCGGCAACAGAAGTTGCTCTGGCTGATACAGAAACAGGCGGCCATTCGCGAACAGATGGAACTGGCACAGGAAATCGGAAAAGCGCAGACGGCTCTTGAAGCCATGACGGCCAGTCTTTTCAAACATGAATCGGAACTTGAAAAGTTAAGGGAAGCGCACGATATAGCGAACCGGGAACTGCATGATGCGCAGGGAAACCTTTATCAGACCAATGCTGAAATCGGCAGCCTCGAGGCGCAAATACGCTATGTCATCGATACAAGAAAGCGATTGCAGGCGCAAATGCTTTCTTTTCAGAATCAGAAAGACCAATGGTCGCGGCAAGTCGTTTTGTTTGCTGAGGAACTGGCATCAGGCAGGCAGAGTCTGGAAGAAATCAGCCTGCAAGGCGAGGAAGCGCAGGAACTTTATGATTCTAGAGTCGCGAAATTGTCGCAGCTGGAGAGAAATCTGGATGAAGTGCGCGAACAGGCACAGGAGGTACATGATCGTATCCTGCAAATACGGCAACAGATTGCCGTTTCGTCCAACAGCCATAAGAATCTGACGAATGTATTGATGGATTGCCAGATACGGCAGGAAAAACTTTTGCAACAACAGAAGCAGACAATGAAACCGGACATGGATGAACTGGTTTCGAAAAAAGAAGAGGAACGGGAACAGGAACGTCTGCTGGAAGAGTTGCGGCTGAATGAGGAATTCAGGCAGGATCAGATTCCGGAGATCGAGAACAAGTGCCGGGTCATGCGTGAACGCCTGAATGAGTGCAAAACGTCGCATATGCAGAGTGAGGCACGTCTGGCCGCCTTGAAACAGCTGCAGGAAAAAACACAGTCCAGAGGAAAATTGCATGACTGGCTTGAAAAGCATGATTTGACCGGATTCCGTCCCTTGTGGCAATCGATTCATATAGAGCAGGGATGGGAGACGGCTCTGGAAGCCGTATTGTCGGAACGGATACGGGCATTTGAATTGACGTCACTTGACTGGACCAAATCGTTTTCAAAAGAGAATTTGCCGGCCAGAATCTGCTTTTTTTCGATGCAAGAACAGGCGTTTGCTTTTGCGGCTGTTTGCGATGCAAAAACGTCCGGAATGGATTTGCTGGCAGAAAAGGTTCGTTGTGACAAATCTTCCCTTGCCGGTGTTCTGGAGAACTGGTTAAGTCATGTATACGTTGCAGACAGTGTTGAACAGGCGCTTCGGAAAAGGGGAACCTTGCCGGATGGAGCCTGTTTTGTCGTGCCGGACGGGCATATTGTTGACAGGAATAGTGTACGGTTGTTTGCGACGGAAACAGAGGTAGAAGGCGTTTTTTCCAGACAACAGGAGATCGAAAGGCTTGAATATGCGCAGGAAAAAATGAAAGACGAACTGTCCCGGGCAATGGAACAGTCCAGGCTGGCCGAAACCGAACTGGATGAAGCACAGATGCAAATCCGCGATTGGCAGAATCAGGCAAACAGTTTGTTGCACCGTATTCATGAAATACGGTTGTCGATTTTGAAGCTGGAAGAGGCCGATCGCATGTACCATGACCAGATGATGCGGATTGATATGGATTTGTCTGAACTGCGTCATCTGAAACAGGACAAGGAAGCAGATTTGCATGAAGAAGAGAAAAAACTTGAGGAACTCGACATGCTTCTGGCCGAATGGCAGGGTAGGGAAGAAAGTTTCCACGACAGGATTGCTGTGGAAGAGGAAAAGCTGAAACTGTTCAGGGAAGCGCTTCGTCAGGCGGAACGGAGTGTGCAACAGGCCAGGTTTGAGAAGGAAGCGCTCGTCAAACGCATGGCCGAGCTTGAAAGGCAGATACGGACAGCTGAGGACCAGATCAGGATGGTTTCAGGAAATCTCCGTCAGGGGCAGCTGGAATTGCAGGAACTGGATGACAAGGTCGCGCAAGAAAATCTTCAGACTCTGCTTGAAATACGTGTGGCACAGGAAAAAGCGCTTGTCGAATTGAGGCGGAATCTGGATGATCTGGCTCAACAGTTGCGGATTCTGCTTGAGCGAAGATTGCAGCTGGAACAGGGATTGCAGCCCCAAAGGGATAAAATAGTTTCGTTGCAGCTGAAAGAGCAGGCCGCACGGATCAGTGTGGAACAGTACGATCAGAAACTGGCCGAAGCCGGAACGGATACGGAAGAACTGGCACAATGGATGCAGCCGCATGCAAAAGTATCTGCATTCCAGACGGAAATCAGCAGATTGTCTGCAGAGATCGAAAAACTGGGGCCTGTCAATCTGGGGGCCGCCATTGAACTGGATGAGGGCGAGAAAAGACAGAAATATCTTCAGGAGCAGTATCGCGATTTGGCTGATGCCGTTGTGACACTGGAAGATGCCATCAGAAGGATAGACAGGGAAACGCGGATGTTGCTGAAAAACACATTCGATCAGGTCAACAGGTCGTTGAATGAATTGTTTCCGGTACTGTTCGGAGGGGGACATGCACAGCTTTTGATGACGGGAAACGAGATTCTGGATTCCGGAGTGCAGATCATGGCGCAGCCGCCGGGTAAAAAAAATGCCACAATTCATCTTCTTTCGGGTGGAGAAAAAGCGCTAACCGCGATAGCATTGGTTTTTTCGTTATTTCAGCTGAATCCTGCACCTTTCTGTTTGCTTGATGAAGTGGATGCACCTCTGGATGATGCCAATACGGAACGCTTCAGCAACCTGGTGACGAAAATGGCGGAACAGACCCAGTTTCTGTTCATTTCACATAACAGGATCGCCATGGAGATGGCTGAAGAACTGGTCGGCGTGACCATGCAGGAACAGGGAGTTTCACGGATAGTGACAGTCGATATTAATGACGCTGCAAAATTTTCAAATGAGGTTTTAAGAGCATGACGGATTTACAGATAAGCTTGATTGGAGTCGGTATAGCGATTGTGATCGGTGTCATCGTCTATAACAAGTGGCAAGAATACCGTGCGAAAAAACATGTTGAAAGGGCTTTCTCAGATCCGGTTGAGGATGTATTGATAAGCGGAGGCCAGGCTGACAGCAACGCAGAACGTCGTGAACCTGTTCTGGACAGTTCCGTGGTTTCCGGAAACGGGTCCGGACACGAGAGCGATGAACCGCGGCTCGTGGTACAGGAAGAAACTGAAGTAGCTGATAGTGTCGTGGTGGTCAGGGCGCCGGAAATGCCGGTTGACGATCTGATCGAATTGCCGATCGCACTCAATTTCGAGGAAAATCTTCGTGCCGAGAAAATACTTCCTCACATCCAGTCATTGCGCTATACCGGCAACAAACCTGTCCGTTTTCTGGGAATGCCCGATGGGGATGATATGTCTGAAAAGGGTTGGCAGGCCATCATGCCCGGAAACAGCTATCGTCATCTGAAGGCATGTGTGCAGCTGGCTAACCGTAATGGTGCCCTGAACGAAATAGAATATTCGGAACTGCTGATGCGTTTGCGCCAGATTGCCGATGCCATTGGCGCCGAACCGGAAATTCCGGAAATGGCAGACGTTATTGAAAAGGCAAGACAGCTTTACCAGTTTGTCGCCGATCACGATGCCAGACTTGGGATCAGTGTACGCAGTAACGGCGCTCCTTGGCAGGTGGTTACTTTGAAAACCGCACTTGAAAAACAGGGTTTTGAATCACGACCCGATGGCCAGTTTGTCATGCGGGACAGGGAAGGCGGCAGTGTTCTGTTTTCCCTTTCCACCAATGAGCTTCCGGCATCCGAGACGGCAACACGGCTGACATTGCTGATGGATGTGCCCTGTATTGCCCCGGAAAAGGACGGTTTCGGGCAAATGGTGCAATGCGGAAAAGCGCTTTGCATCCGCCTTGACGGTGCATTGATTGATGATGGCAATCAGATGCTGACGGACAAATTTCTGGATGAGATTTCCGGGCAGGTCAATGATTTCTACAAGGAGATGCAGGAATTTTCCGTCCCTGCCGGATCGGCGCGCGCTTTGAGACTGTTTAACTGATCATGCAGAAAGACTTGTTCGGTGCAGGAAAAAGTCGTGACGATCTGGAAGAGCGTGCAAAAAGACTACGCGATGAGGTAGAACGTTACAACTACGCCTATTATGTTCAGGATGCACCTGTCGTACCTGATTCGGAGTATGACCGGCTGTTTGCGGAATTGCAGGAACTTGAGGCGGCATACCCTGAGCTTGTCCGGCCGGATTCTCCGACACAGCGGGTAGGAGGGACACCACTTTCGCAGTTTGAAAAAGTCGAGCATAAGATTCCCATGCTGTCGTTGCAGAACGGCTTGTCAGGGACTGATGTGGAAGCGTTCGACCAGCGTGTCAGCGAGGAGCTTGGCGGCATCAAAGTGGACTATGCGGCCGAACTGAAGTTTGACGGGCTGGCGGTGAGTCTCCGCTATAAAAAGGGTGTGCTTGTTCAGGCTGCCACACGTGGGGACGGAACCTTCGGGGAAAATATTACGGCAAATGTCAGGACAATCCGCTCCATTCCGCTTCGGTTGTCTGATCTGGCACCTCCTGAAGTGCTTGAAATCAGAGGTGAGGTGCTGATGTTCAAAAAGGATTTTCACGATCTGAACAAGCGTCAGCGTGAAAACGGGCAAAAGGAATTTGTCAATCCACGCAATGCGGCGGCGGGCAGTTTGCGTCAGCTGGATTCACAAATCACTGCATCGCGGAAATTGCGGTTTTTCGCTTATGGTTTGGGAGAACTGGCCGGAGTGCCCATGCCTTCGACGCAGAGCCAGTTGCTTGATTGGTTCGTGCAGATGGGAATTCCTGTTTGCGAGGAAAGAAAAGTCGTCCACGGGCTGAAGGGACTGATGGGTTTTTTCCGTGATATCGAAACACGGCGTGACTCATTACCGTATGAAATAGATGGCGTTGTTTATAAAGTCAATCAATTGTCAGGGCAGCAAAAACTCGGATTCATTTCCAGAGCGCCCCGCTTCGCTCTTGCACATAAATTTCCGGCTCAGGAAGTGCTGACAGAAGTAACCGGCATTGATGTACAGGTTGGCCGTACAGGGGCGATTACACCGGTTGCGCGGCTGAAGCCCGTTTTTGTGGCTGGCGTTACCGTGACCAATGCAACGCTTCATAACGAAGATGAAGTCCGACGGAAAGATGTCAGGATCGGTGATACGGTGATCGTAAGAAGAGCGGGAGATGTCATTCCGGAAGTGATCGCCTCCATACCGGAAAGGAGGCCGGCTGATGCGCAGGAATTTGTCATGCCGACTCACTGTCCTGTTTGCGGATCACCTATCGTTCGGCCTGAAGATGAAGCTGTCGCACGATGTTCTGGCGGATGGATCAACTGTCCGGCCCAGAAAAAGGGAGGATTGCAGTTGTTCGCTTCCCGCAAGGCCATGAATATAGAAGGTCTGGGAGAGCAGTTGATTGACCAGCTGGTGGACAAGAAAATCATCAGCGATGTAGCCGATTTGTACCGTCTTGACCTTGAAACATTGTCAGGACTGGAACGGATGGCGGACAAGTCAGCAGGCAATTTGTTGAATGAACTGGAAAAATCGCGCAGAACGACCTTCGCGCGGTTTTTGTACGCGTTAGGAATACGTCATGTCGGTGAAGCGACGGCCCGTTCTCTGGCGGAGCATTTCGGTAACCTGAAAGATCTGATAGAGGCCAGTGAAGAGCAGTTGCTTGATGTCGACGATATCGGACCGATTGTCGCGTCTTCGATCAGACAGTTTTTTGATGATGAATGCAATCGGGAACTGATCGCGAAATTGCAGAGTTGTGGTGTTCACTGGCCCGAGAAGGCCATGGCGGCAAAATCCAGGGTATTGCCGTTGCAAGACAAAAGATTTGTATTGACAGGGACACTTCCGTCATTGACACGGGATGAAGCTGCCGAAATAATCAGAAATCGGGGAGGGAAAGTCAGCAGTTCCGTTTCCAAAAAGACGGATTATGTTCTGGCAGGAAGCGATCCTGGTAGTAAACTAGCGAAAGCGCGGGAACTGGGAATTCGTATCTTGGATGAAAATGAATTTATGCGGTTGACACAATATGACGAAAATAACTAAAGCGGTATTTCCGGTCGCCGGTTTCGGGAGTCGTTTTCTGCCTGCAACAAAAGCGCAGCCAAAGGAGATGCTTCCCATTGTCGACAAGCCGTTGATCCAGTATGCCGTTGAAGAGGCCGTCTCAGCAGGAATCAATGAACTGATTTTCATTACAGGCCGGAACAAACGGGCTATTGAAGATCATTTTGACAAGGCCTATGAGCTGGAAACGGAGCTCGAAGCGGCAGGCAAATTCAAATTGCTTGAGCATATCCAGAAAATTTTGCCGAAAAACGTCAATTGCATTTATATCCGGCAAATCGAACCGCTTGGACTGGGACATGCCGTACTGTGCGCACGACCTGTTGTCGGAAATGAACCTTTTGCCGTATTGCTGGCGGATGATTTCATGACAGTCGGGGAAAACCAGCCTCCAGTTCTCAAGCAGATGGTTCAGTTGTACGAAAAAGAATCCAGGAACATACTGGCTGTCCAAGAGGTAGACCGCAAAAATACGGGACAATATGGTATCGTCGATACTTCACCTTATCGTACCGGTCTGAAATTCGTGAATGCCATTGTCGAGAAACCGGCCCCTGAAAGAGCGCCTTCCACACTGGCGGTCGTCGGGCGGTATATTCTCAATCCCGGCATATTCAGATGTCTTGAGAATCTGGAAAAGGGGTCGGGAGTGGAAATCCAGTTGACGGACGGGATCGCCGGACTGATCGAGCAGGAAGATGTGTGTGCCTATCATTTCATTGGCCAGCGTTTCGATTGCGGATCCAAGGTGGGATACCTGAAAGCCACGGTGACGATGGGATTGAGGCATCCGGAGGTCAAGGAAGATTTCAGACGTTTCCTGAGCAAAATCAATTTGACGGAATAAAAGACATGGCAGTACGAAAAATTCTGAAAATGGGGCATTCTCGATTGTTGAGAGAGTCCGAACCAGTTGAGCAATTCAATACGCCGGAATTGAATGAACTGGTTTCGGATATGTTCGAAACCATGCATGCCGCTGATGGCGCAGGGCTGGCGGCTCCCCAGATCGGCGTGCTGAAAAGGGTGGTGATATTCGGATACGATGAAAATAACCGTTATCCTGACACCTCTCCCGTTCCCAAGACCGTTCTGATCAATCCGGTCGTTCGTCCCTTGACCGATGAAATCGATGAAGGGTGGGAAGGTTGCCTGTCGATACCCGGCATGAGAGGGGTCGTTCCAAGATGGAAGAAAATACATTATGAGGGTTTTGATCAGTTCGGCAACCGGATCGGCAGGGAAGCGGATGGCTTTCACGCCAGAGTCGTCCAGCATGAATGTGATCATCTGGATGGCATCCTCTATCCGATGAGGATGCTTGATCTGGAGATGTTCGGTTTTTCGGATGCGTTTGAGGAGGACGATGATCCGGAAAATTGATGACGTGGTTCAGGCGGGACAGGACAGGCAACTGTCCTGCCGGGGTCAGAATTTTTCTCCGGCTCCAAGATACCGCCATTGTCCGGGAGGCAAATCGCCTAGCCTGACCTGACCAATACGGATTCTTTTCAGACCGATGACTTTCAGGCCGACCGCTTCGCACATCCGCCGGATCTGTCTTTTTTTCCCTTCACGCAATACGAAACGTAACTGGTCACTGTTCTGCCAGTGGACCTTGGCCGGCAAAAGCGGTTTTCCATCCAGTTTCAATCCGTGTCTCAAAAGCTGGAGATCACTGTCGGGAAATTTCCCCGGCTTCAGGTATTTGACGCGTACCAGATATTCCTTGTCGGTTGTTGAATTTTCGCCGATCAGCTGTTTGGCGATACGACCGTCCTGAGTCAGTACCAAAAGGCCGACGGAATCGATATCGAGTCTTCCGGCAGGCACCAGACTGCGCAATTGCGATGGCCTGAATTTCTCTTTTGACGGATCGTTTTTCCAGTGAGTCGTTTCATTGATTAGGGAAACCGCCGGTTTGTATCCGTCTTTTGCCTGACCGCTGACGTAACCGACCGGTTTGTTGATCAGAATGGTGACTTTTTTCGACTGCTCGAGAGAAGCCTGTTTATGCACGGTGATTTTCTGGTCAGGCAATATCTTGTAGCCCAATTGGGAGATGACTTTTCCGTCAACCATAACCCATCCCCGTTCAATCCATTCATCGGCTTCACGCCGGGAACAGATTCCCAGTTCAGACATGTGCTTGGAAAGACGGACCGGTTCATTCATGGTGTATCGGACAAAAAATCATGAAACTTTCAAAATGTCGATCATATCCGTTGCGAACTGGATTTGTGCGCGGGGATGCTGAAGCATTTCGCTGTCGATCAGAAAAACATCTTCAATCCGTTCGCCCAACGTCAAGACTTTCGCAGTGTGCAGGTTCACATTGTACCGGCTGAAGACCTGTGCGATGGAATACAGAAGCCCGGTTCTGTCATTGGCGGTAATGGACAGGACAAAACACTTGCCACTGGTGTCCGGCCTCAGATCCAGAGTCGGCGAGACAGGAAAAGATCGGGATTTGCGCGACAGGCGTGGCTTGGAAGGCGGTGGCAATATGTGTTGTGATTTCAGCAATTCCATCAATTCATGTTCGACCAGAGTAATGATATCCCGGTAATTTTTCTCAAAACCTTGTCGGGTTACCAGAAAAGTGTCCAGTGCGTAGTCGTGGATCGTCGTGTGGATTTTCGCATCCAGAATACTGAAGTTCTTTCTGTCGAAATAACTGCATATCCGGGCGAACAGGTCGGCGCGGTCAAGCATATAGACAGTGACCTGCAATCCTTCGCCAATCGGCGAGAGGCGGCATTTGACGATGGGTTCGGATGAATTCGCACGCCAGTATAACGTCCGGGTCTGCCAAGCGATATCCGATGCATCGTGCCTCAGGAAATAAACGATATCCAGCTGTTTCCAGAATTCCTCATGGGCATGTTCAGGCAGACCGTACAGACGCAGTGTCGCCAGAGCTTCTTTCTGGCGTTTTTTCAGTTCGTGATCGACGGAAATCTCTTCGCCCCCAAGCACGCGCAAAGTCAGATGCAACAGGTCTTCCAGTAACTTGCTTTTCCATGCGTTCCATATCTGCGGATTGGTTCCGCGAATATCGGCAATGGTCAGAAGATACAGTGCCGTCAGATGACGTTCGTCTTTGACCAGTTCGGCGAATTGACGGATGACTTCCGGATCGGACAAGTCTTTTTTCTGGGCGACTTGTGACAGGGTCAAATGTTCGCGGACCAGGAAAACGATCAGTTCCGTGTCGTCAGGACTCAGGCGGTGCTGCTTGCAGAATCTTCTGGCATCATTCATTCCCAGCAGGGAATGGTCACCACCGCGACCTTTGGCGATATCATGAAACAGTGCAGCGACATAAAGTAGCCAGGGCTTGTCGAAGCTGGTCATCAGCTGGCTGCAAAGCGGATTTTCATGTGCGTATTCGGCAAGTGAAAAACGGTGCAGGTTGGCGATGACGGTCAGGATATGCTGATCAACAGTGTACTGGTGGAAGAGATCGTGTTGCATTTGTCCCACGATTTTTCCGAAGTTGGGCAAGTATCTGCCAAGGATTCCCAGTTCGTTCATGTATTGCAGCGCTCTGGCGGCGAAACGGGACGATTTCAGAATACGAAGGAAAAACGACTGGTTGGTCGAATCGCTCCGGAATTTCCGGTCAATGTGAATACGGGCATGCCACATGGCACGGAGGGTACGTGCCGTCATGTTTTTCAGGTTGGAGCGCTGGCAGAGCAAATAAAACACTTCAAGCAGGGAAGAGGGATGCTCGAGAAAAACCTTGTCGTCCGTAATATCGACCAGATTGTTGACTTCATTGAAACGGTCGTTGATTCGAACCGGGAGATAAGGTTTCGGGAACAGGCGGGCCTGCAAGTTCTGCAACAGAATCGTATTGAGCTGGGTGACGGTATGGGCAGCCCGGTAATAACGCTGCATCATGCATTCGCTAGCCGCTCTCCGGTCCAGCATTTTTCCCTTTTTCCTGAACCGGAACGTTTCTGCCACGGGCATTTGCAAGTCGAACAAAAGCCTGTCTTCACAGCGTTGTGCCTGAATGTGCAAACGGATCCGGATGTCCTTGAACGCTCTTTCTTTTTTTTTCAGCTGTTGTGCTTCGGAAGCCGTAATCAGGCCACGTTGCGCCAGTTCACTCCATGAATTGCCCAGTCTCGCCGCTTTTGCCGTCCATAAAATGACCTGAAGATCCCGCAATCCTCCCGGACTCTCCTTGCAGTTCGGTTCAAGACTGTATGGCGTGTCACCCATCTTGACATGACGTTGCCGGGTTTCCAGCATCTTCGCTATAAAAAACGTCTGCGCATTCATTTGGCTGCCGTAACGTTCTTTCATTTGCCGGAACAGGCGCCTGCTGCCCGTTATGTATCGGGCTTCCAGAAGGCTGGTCTGGATCGTGATGTCGTGTGCCGATTCTTCCAGACATTCATCGATCGTTCTGACACTGTGCCCGATGGTCAGGCCCAGAGACCATAGTGTCTGAATGAATGATTCAAGTTTCTTCTGCAAATCACTGTCCGGATTCCGGCTCAGCAGGATCAGGACATCGATATCCGAATAAGGATAAAGCTCGCCGCGGCCATAACCGCCGACTGCGATCAACACATGCTCGGAAGACAGACCGGTTTCATTCCATGCATCGACCAGTATTTTGTCGACATTTCTGGATAACGTTTTGAGCAGACGCTGCGGGTGAGGTTTTGTCCTGTAATCTTCAATTGCGGCATTCCGTAGTGAAACCACACGTTTTTTCAGCGAATTATCGGTACGGTCCGTCACGGTTTTTAATGGTTCTTCTGAATGAAACGAGGAGGAGGAGGCATATCCGGTGAAATGGTCAATATTTCATAACCCGTATTGGTCACCAGAATGGTATGTTCCCACTGTGCTGACAAACTGCGGTCTTTGGTCCTGATTGTCCAGCCGTCCGGCATGGAGCGGATCGCTTTCCCACCGGCATTGATCATCGGCTCGATCGTGAAAATCATACCGGGTTTCAGTTCGTCCATTGTTCCACGGCGACCGTAATGCAAAACCTGTGGTGCCTCATGGAATTCGACACCGACGCCATGACCGCAAAATTCACGGACCACACTGTAACCTGCCTCTTCCGCATATTGCTGGATGACATATCCGATATCACCGAAATGCGCACCGGGCTTGACTTCATTGATACCCAGCCACATGCATTCATATGTGATCTTGGATAGGCGCTTCGCCATAATGGACGGTTCACCGGCGAAATACATGCGGCTGGTATCGCCGTAATAGCCGTCCTTGATGACTGTGATATCGATATTCAGTGCATCTCCCTTTTTCAGCAACTTGTTGAAATTGGGAATGCCATGACATACCACATCATTCAGGGAAATACAGGTCGCCTTGGGGTAAGGCGTATATCCGGGTGGACAGTAATTCAGGGGAGCAGGAATGGCGTCATGGTCCGTAATGAATTCATGGCATAATTTGTCCAGTTCTCCCGTACTGATGCCGGGTTTGACAAAGGGTGCAACATAATCAAGCACTTCGGCAGCCAGCTTGCTTGCTTTCCGGATGCCTTCTATCTGTTCGGCATTCTTGATATAGATTTTTGCCATTGTGAGATGTCAGTCCAAATAACGATATGAGATGTTTATTATAAGCCACGCATGAAAAGAAGGAACAAAACGGAGCCATAATAGTTATGAATCCATGACGATTCCTGTTATAATAGCAGGCTTATCTCGCTGGTCGTTCAAAAACGGAAAGGTGGCAGAGTGGTCGAATGCGCCGGACTCGAAATCCGGTATACGGTAACCCCGTATCGAGGGTTCAAATCCCTCCCTTTCCGCCACCGAGTGGTTCGGTGAAGTTCGAGAAGGTACAAAAAGCCGTGTAAAAC
>CAZRQR010000042.1:2390-14212 GCA_964602435.1 uncultured Oxalobacter sp. | reverse complement strand
ACCGCGCCTTATATCCACCACCTGAAGAACGGGGATATAAGGCGCACTAGGTAAATGAATCGTAGTTGTCGATCAGCAGTGTTTTTGTCAATTTCACGTTACTCCGGCTGACGGTATTTACCGGGAAACCCGGAAAGTTTTCGGCTTTTCAGGGCGGTTTGAACCTGCGACCATATCGAACCGGAACAGGCGGCATTCGATCGGACCGTTGTAAAAGGGCGTTTTGCGTGATTCCTTCAGACGAAGCAGCCTGGGAACGGCGAGGTCTGCCGTAAACAGGAAAACAGACCAGTTCGGAAAGCGCTGTTTCAGTGTGGTTCCGAATGCCTGATAGAACTGGTGGACACGCTCGTCTGCCGGCAAATTCCGGTTGCCCCGTACGCCGATTCGTTCACCATAGGGCGGATTGGTGAGTATGATTCCCGCCTGTTCGACAGGAGGTCTGATGGATTGTGCCTCGATCTGTTGAAGCGGAATATCGAATGGAATGCCGGCCGTTTCAAGATTGCGGCGGGTCATGTCCAGCATCTCGCCGGAAATGTCGCTGCCGAATATCAATGGTTCCTGAGGTGCCTGCCTGATCCGGATGGCGTTTTTCATGGATTGCCATTGTGCCGGGTCGAACTGGTGGAACTTCTCGAACGAAAACGAACGATGGAATCCGGGAGGGATTCCCAGCATGATCCGGGCCGCTTCGATCAGGATGGTTCCGGAACCGCACATGGGATCGAGAAGCGGTATGCCCGGCTTCCAACCGGTCGTTCTTAACAGGCCGGCAGCCAGATTTTCGCGAAGCGGTGCATCGCCTGTCGCTTGCCGCCATCCCCGTTTGAACAGGGCGTCTCCGGAGGTATCGAGATACAGGGTGACGTTATGGGTATCGAGAAATCCGGATATCCGGATGTCCGGTGTATGGGTATTGATGGAAGGCCTCGAACCGGTTTGGCTGCGGAAACGGTCGACGATTCCGTCCTTGATGCGCAATGTCGTGAAATTCAGGCTTTTCAGTGGTGATTTGACGGCCGTTATGTCAACACGAAGCGTGTTTTCGACGCTGAACCATTTTTCCCACGGCTGTTTCACGGCCAGCCGATAGATATCTTCCTCATTGCGGTAAGCGGATTGTGCGATTCTTTGCAGTACCCGGGATGCGATGCGGGAATGAAGGTTGAGCAGCCAGCCGTCCTGTCGAGTACCGGAACAATGGACGCCGCCGGGAATTGTCCTGTGGATTTCAAGTGTTCCGCTTTTCGCGGCGATATCGTTCAGTTCGTCGGCGAGTGCCGGTTCCAGTCCTCTGGGACAGGGGCAGAAATAGGAAAAGCTGGCTGGCATGGCAGGTTATCTTTTGACCGTGGTTGATGTATCGGGGTTATTTCCGGATTTCACCGTGTCCCAGTACGACATATTTCAATGATGTCAGTCCTTCCAGCCCGACAGGGCCACGGGCGTGCAGCTTGTCGTTGGAAATGCCGATTTCGGCGCCAAGGCCGTATTCGAAGCCGTCGGCGAACCGGGTCGATGCGTTTACCATGACGGAGGATGAATCCACTTCGCGCATGAAGCGGAGGGCATGACTGTAATTTTCCGTCACGATGGCATCAGTATGTCTGGACGAGTAACGGTTGATGTGGGTGATCGCCTCGTCCAGATTGTTGACGATGCGGATCGCCAGTACTGGAGCCAGATATTCCGTTTTCCAGTCTTCTTCAGTGGCACGGGCGAGGTAAGGATAGTCGTACAGAATGTCGTATGCCCTTTCGTCGCATCTCAACTCGACTTTTTCATCCTGATAGCGTTTTGCCAGCAGTGAAAGCGCTTCCTGAGCCACGTTTCTGGAAACGAGAAGGGTTTCCATGGTGTTGCAGGTACCATAACGCTGGCATTTCGCATTGAATGCGATTTCGGCGGCTTTTTCCAGATCGGCGTAGTCGTCGATGTAGGTATGGCAGATGCCGTCAAGATGCTTGATCATGGGGATAGTCGATTCGCGTATGAGCCGTTCGATCAGTCCCTTTCCGCCGCGGGGAACGATGACATCGATGTATTCGTTCATGGTGATGAGTTCGCCGACGGCAGCGCGGTCTGTCGTTTCGACGACCTGCACGGTCTGTTCGGGCAATCCGGCTTTTTTCAGTCCTTCCCTGACCAGTGAGGCAAGTGCCTGATTGCAGTTGATGGCTTCCGAACCGCCGCGCAGAATCGTTGCATTGCCGCTTTTGATACATAATCCCGCCGCATCCACAGTCACGTTGGGGCGTGCTTCATAAATGATCCCGATGACGCCGAGAGGAACCCGCATCTGGCCGACCTGGATACCTGACGGACGTGACTTGAGATTGGTGATTTCGCCGATCGGATCAGGCAATGAGGCGATCTGTTCCAGTCCGGATGCCATCGTTTCAATGGCCTTGTCCGATAGTGTCAGGCGGTCCAGCAGTGCCGGTTCCAGACCGTTGTCGCGGGCAGCGTCCAGATCTTTCCGGTTGGCTGTGCGCAGCATGGCGATGTCGCGGCGGATCGCTTCCGCGATATACATCAGCGCCCTGTTTTTGGTGGAGGTATCCGCTTTGGCCATCTGGCCGGCGGCCTGGCGTGCCTGTTGCCCGATCCGGGCCATGTAGTTTTTGATTTCCATCGTCATATATCGGTTAGTGGCAGAAAGGAATAACGGTAACGTTCACAGGATATCCGTTCAAGTCCGTGCAAGGGACAGTCCCAGTTGTGTCAGTGCATCCCAGGCGTCATCCATCCATGATTCCGATTGCAGTCCCTTGATGATTTTATCGATCTGTGCCGTTTGCTGCATGGCTGTCTGTAATTCTTTTTTGCCGAGCCTGCCTGCGGCAGTCCGGACGAGCTGTTCCCGTTGTCCCTTCAGACGGAGCGTTTTGGCTATGGCGGAAAAAGGCTGTCCGTTTTCAAGCGCGATTTTGCATTTCAAAAGTGTCCGTATTTCTTCCGCGAATGTCCACAATACCAGCGGGAGCGGTTCGCCTTCTCCTTTCAGCCCTTCCATCATTCTGATGAAACGGGTCCGGTTACCGCCCAGCATGGCTTCATTCAGTTTGAAAATATCGTACCGTGCGACATTCAGCACGGAATGGCGAACCTGTTCGAAATCAAGTTCTCCTTCCGGATAGAGCAGTCCGAGTTTCTGTATTTCCTGATGGGCTGCCAGCAGATTGCCTTCGACGCGTTCCACCAGAAAGTCGATGCATGACTGGCTGGCGGTCTGATTCTGTTTTTTCAGCCTTGATGCGATCCAGCTTCCCAGCCGTGGCAGGTCGATGGAGGGAATTTCTATGTAAACGCCATTTTTCTGCAAGGCACCGACCCAAGACGATTTCCGGGTCGTCCAGTCAAGTCCCGGAAGGGTGATCAATGTAATGTTGTCCGGATTGAGGCCGGAGACATATTCCTGCAAGGCCTGGCTTCCATCCTTGCCCGGTCGTCCGCCCGGTATGCGCAGTTCGATCAGTTTCCGGTCTCCGAAAAGGGAAAGCGCGTTGTTTGCCGCGTGAAGTTGTCCCCATTTGAAACCGCGTTCGACTGTCAGGATGTCGCGCTCACTGACATGCCGGTTCCGTGCCGCTTTGCGGATCATGTCCGCAGCTTCAAGAAGCAGAAGCTGCTCGTCCCCAGTCAGAATGTACAGGGGGGCCAGTTCCTTTTCCAGATGGGACTGAAGCGTTTCATATTTGAGAAGCATAGGTCTGGACGATCACTCGAATGTCTTGCCGGATTCGGTGGCTGCCGGTTGTCCGGAACCGGTCATGTCTTCAGCAGTCAATTTGATGGTGGCAAGTCTGCGCAGCAGGCGTTGCGCCATGTCCTGCTGCATATCCTTGTACAACAGGATTTCCTCGTTTTCCTTGGAAAGGGCTTCGGAATCGTCATAGGTCATGGTTCTGCGCAAGGAGATTTTCGTCGGTTCAAGCAATACTTTCCCGTGGGCTGTCCTGACCATGTATTCTAGGTTGTAGTAGAGCGAATATTCGCGAACCCGCCCCTGAATATTGTAAGTCAGTTCCTCTTTTTTCGTTTTTTCGGAAATGGCGGACAATATGACTTCCGCTTCTCGGGGAGTATTGACGATTTTCGTCAGATTCATCGCCTGTATCTGGCGTTTGAGAATACTGGCTGTCTGTGAGCCGGAAGGAAAGTCGATATATAGCGAAGTGAACGGGAAGTCGTAATTGCCGCGCAAGTGAAAGCCGCATGCAGTGACCAGCACGGCTGATACAAAAACGATGATCCAGCGATACAGATGACGGGGTTTCATGATGGCTTTCATAAGCAGACCATATTCCGGGGTTCATACAACGATATTGACCAGTTTGTTCGGAACGACAATGATACGTTTGGGCGTTCCTGTCACGAATCTGGAAACGCTTTCGTTTTCGAGTGCGATTTGTTCGATCAGTGACTTGTCCGCTGATTTGGGTACGCGGATATTGCCGCGCAGTTTTCCGTTGACCTGGACGACCATGCTGATTTCATCCTGTTCCAGCGCTGCCGGGTCAACCTGCGGCCATGCAGCGTCGAGCAGGTCTCCGTCACGTTCGGCGTATCCCAGTTCTTTCCACAGAACATAGGTAATATGCGGAACGACGGGATAGAGTACCCTCAGGAAAATCGAGAAGGTTTCTTTCAGGACACTGGCAAATTCCGCGGAATGGTCCGGTTTGGCCGCTTCAAGTGTATTGAGCATTTTCATGCATGCCGAGACGACCGTATTGTACTGGATACGGGCATAGTCCTGATTGGCCTGTTGCAGGATCTGGTGGATTTCACGCCTCAGTGTTTTCAGTGGTTCGGGCAGTTTTTCCAAAACGGTCTGGTCGGCGGATGCGATGATGTCCCTGTTTCTGTAGGCAAAGGCCCAGACACGGCGAAGGAAGCGGCTGGCGCCTTCGACACCGGAACCGGACCATTCGAGCGACTGTTCGGGCGGTGCGGCGAACATGGTGAACAGGCGTGCGGTATCGGCGCCGTACTGGTCGATTTGTGTCTGTGGATCGATCCCGTTGTTTTTCGATTTCGACATTTTTTCGATGCTGCCGATATTGACCGGCTGGCCGTCCGTTTTGAGTCTGGCGGAAACAGGCCGTCCCTTTTTGTCCAGCTGCAATTCGATTTCTTCCGGGTTGAACCAGCTTTTCTTGCCTGCGGCATCTTCACGATAATAGGTTTCGTTGAGAACCATGCCTTGTGTCAGCAGTCTGACAAAAGGTTCATCGAATTTGACGAGTCCGAGGTCGCGCATGACTTTTGTCCAGAAGCGTGCATAAAGCAGATGCATGACGGCGTGCTCGATACCGCCGATGTACTGGTCCATCGGCATCCAGTAATCGTTTCTTTCATCGACCATGGCCGTGTCCGATCCCGGCGAACAGTAACGCATGAAGTACCAGCAGGAATCGACGAAAGTATCCATCGTATCCGTTTCACGCCGTGCCAGTTTTCCGCAATGCGGACAGGTGGTATGGATGAATTTTTCGTCTTTCGCCAGCGGGTTGCCTGTTCCGTCAGGAATGCAGTCTTCAGGCAGCAGGACAGGAAGATCTTTTTCAGGAACGGGCACCGCACCGCAATCCGGACAGTGAATGATCGGGATCGGGGTTCCCCAGTAGCGCTGGCGGGATATCCCCCAGTCACGCAGACGGTAGGTAGTTTTTTTCTCGCCCAGTCCTTTTTCTGCCAGTACGGCGGCGATGGCGTCAACAGCTTCCTGATAGCTAAGTCCGTCAAAACGGCCGGAATTGATGCATTTGCCGTGTTCCTTGTCGGCATACCAGTCGTGCCATACATCTTCCATGAAGGTTTTGCCTTCGACGTCAATGACCTGTCTGATCGGCAGGCCGTATTTGTGGGCGAATTCGAAATCGCGTTCGTCATGTGCCGGGACGGCCATCACGGCGCCATCGCCATAACTCATCAGGACATAATTGCCGACCCAGACTTCAACCAGCTGGTTGGTCAGCGGATGACGGATGAAAAGGCCGGTAGGCATGCCTTTCTTTTCCATTGTCGCCATATCGGCTTCAATGACGCTGCCTTTCTTGCATTCTTCGATGAACTCGGCGAGTTCGGGATTGTTGCGGGCGGCAAACCGGGCCAGTTCATGTTCCGGCGCGACGGTACAGAAGGTGACGCCCTTGATCGTATCGGCTCTTGTGGTGAATACCCAGAGCTTGCCGTCACCGATCAGGGTGCCGTCCGTATCGCGGATATCGTGCGGGAAAGCGAAACGGACGCCTTCCGACTTACCGATCCAGTTGATCTGCATGGTACGTACCCGTTCCGGCCATCCGGGCAGTTTGTTCGTCACGTAATCCAGCAGTTCTTCCGCATAGTCGGTGATACGTGCGTAATACATCGGTATTTCGCGTTTCTCGATTAGGGCCCCTGATCGCCATCCGCGTCCGTCAATGACCTGTTCGTTCGCCAAGACGGTCTGGTCGACCGGATCCCAGTTCACGGTTCCCGTTTTCTGGTAAATGATGCCTTTTTCCCGCATCTTCAGAAACATCCACTGGTTCCATTTGTAGTATTCAGGTTTGCATGCGGTCATTTCACGGGACCAGTCGATGGCAAGGCCCATTGATGCCATCTGTCCTTTCATGTAGGCGATATTGGAGTATGTCCATTCGGCCGGAGGGATTCCGTGAGCCATGGCGGCGTTTTCGGCAGGCATGCCGAAAGCGTCCCATCCCATCGGCATCAGAACGTTGTAACCGTTCATGCGCAAATAGCGGTACATGACATCGTTGATCGTGTAATTGCGGACGTGTCCCATATGCAACCGTCCGGAAGGATATGGCAGCATGGAACAGGCATAGAATTTTCCTTTCGGAAAACGCGGGTCGTTTTCGATGGTCTTGTACGCTTGTGTGGATTCCCATTGATCCTGGGCGGTTTTTTCCACTTCCGCATGGTTGTATCTGTCTTGCATGATGAACTACACGATGAATAAGGTTACTGGTTTTGTCTGGATACCGTTATGGCTGGAGCGTGCGGGAACGGATGGCGTCGTCAGTGCCGGGGCGGCATGGTTCTGACCGATCCATCCCGTTTTTCATTTCAGATGGAGAACGTCTTGCATGTCGAAAAGTCCGTTTGTCTTGCCAGTCAGAAAACGTGCCGCGCGCAGGCTGCCCTGCGCATAGGTCGCGCGGCTTGCCGATTTGTGGGTGATTTCGATACGCTCTCCAGTTCCGGCGAACAGAACGGTATGGTCGCCGACGATATCGCCTCCACGGATTGTCGAGAAACCGATGGTTGACGGATCACGTTCTCCGGTAATCCCTTCACGGGAATAGACCGCACATTCGCCGAGATTACGTCCGATTGCCCTAGCGATCACTTCGCCCATTTTCAGAGCGGTCCCGGACGGTGCATCCACTTTATGTCGGTGGTGCGCCTCGATGACTTCGATATCATAGCCTTCGGCAAAGTTTTTTGCGGCTATTTCAAGCAGTTTCATGGTTACATTGACACCGACGCTCATATTCGGAGCGAATACGATGGGGATGGTTTCTGACGCTTTTTCAATGGCCTTTTTACCGTTTTCATCGAATCCGGTCGTGCCAATGATCATTTTGATCCGGTTTTCGACGCAGTAGGCGAGATGTTCGAGGGTTCCGGCAGGTCGTGTGAAATCGATGACATATTCGGCGTTCCCGAACGCTTTTTCCATGTCGGATTCGACCGGTACACCGGTCTTTTCGCCGAGGAACTGGCCTGCATCGTTTCCGAGGCTGGGTGCATTGGCAACATCAAGCGCACCTGTCAGGGTGGCGTCATCGGCTTTCAGGACGGCTTCGATCAGCATATGACCCATACGTCCATTTGCACCTGCAATAGCGATTTTCATTTTGTTCATTGGATATTTCCGATCAATTCATCATTCGGTGAAACGGGAAGCATCTTGCCTATCCGGCTTGGAGTACTGATCGGTTCGAAAGTACCGATGTTTCCCGAAGAAACATTTTCATCAACATCGTCTGTATCCACCGCCATGGTTTGCCGGACAGGAGCCCATCTGGCTGGCCTTTTCTCCGTGTCGGTTTCCATGGCCGGAACAGGTGCGCTGACCGGTTCGGGCGCGCTGGCCGGTTCGGGTGCACGGGCCGGCAACGGTGTGCTGACAGGCCGAGAAGCGCGGTCGGTACGGGTTGGTTCTGTGGCGCGGACGGATTCCGGCGTTTTCACCGTTTCCTGAGTATGGTCGGATGCGGATGAATCTGCCGCAGGAGCACTGACCGGTTTCGGAATACGGACACGGGACGATGATGGTTTCAGACCGCCTGTCGTTTCGGCCGGCCGGACTGTGGTTGTTTTACGGACGGGTTCTGGAGTGTCAACCGGTACAGGGACATGAGGTGTTTCCGTTGCACGAACAGGTTCTGGCGATGTTGCGGCAACTGGCTGTGTATTGGGTGCCGTACCGCTGTCAGGTTCGGCTGTCGTCACCTGTTCCGGTTCGGCGGCGGATCCGGATGGAGTATCCACGACGGCCGGTTGTCCGGTGGGTTTCTCAATAGCGGATTTTTCACTATCCGTTTCTTTTTCTTTCACTGTTTTTTCCGAAGGTTCGTCATCGGAAGTGATATGGGAAAGATATTCCGCTTCACTGGGCAGATTGTCGCCGATGATGCGGTCAACCAGATTGTCGCTGAAGAAAATGGTGACTCTGTTGGTGGTCGTTGCACCGTTTGGTTTTTGCAGCCGGAAAAGGTAATCCCAGCGGCCGGCATGGAACATGTCGGTCAGGAGTGGCGTTCCGAGTACGAAACGTACCTGCTCCTTGGTCATGCCAGGCTGGATTTTGGCCAGCATTTCCGATGAAATGAAATTGCCCTGCTGGATATTGACTTTGTATGGCGAGAGCATGGTCAGCCATTTTTTCAGGCCGGTCGGTTTGGAATTGAGTTCATTTTCCGGTTCGGCGTTTTCTTTTTGCGGTGCCCGTTCGGCCATTTTCCGTTCCGGTGCTTGTGTCACGGCCAGATCCTGTGTGACAGGATCCTCTTTTTGTGCCGGTTCAATCTTTCTTCTGGCGGCGACCGGTTCGGTTGTTTCGGTGGGATCAGCTTCGTCAATAAGCGGGTTTTTGGAAGCGCAACCGATTACCAGTATGGTTGCGGATGTCAGCAGTACCGGTGTGCGAAGATATCGCCACAGGCGGGCCATTTTTTTATGCATCACGAAGTTGAATCCTAATAGCAATTTATTGAGCAGTTTTAACAAACACTATATGATAAAGCAGATAATAATACAGAACCAATTTTGAAATTCACAAACTTCTCAAAATGATGAGCAATAATCCAGCGGAACTGAAAGCGACAGGACTCAAGGCCACTTTGCCGCGATTGAAGATTCTTGATATTTTTCAGAAGAATACCGATCGCCATTTGAGTGCCGAGGATGTTTATCGCCTTCTTTTGTCTGACAATCTGGAAATCGGGCTGGCAACGGTTTATCGTGTGCTGACCCAGTTCGAACAGGCGGGGATATTATCACGAAATTATTTTGAAACCGGCAAGGCTGTTTTCGAACTGAACGAGGGAACCCATCACGATCACATCGTATGTGTGGATTGCGGGAAGGTGGAGGAGTTCCATGATGATGCAATTGAGAAAAGACAGCATGAGATAGCAACGGAACACGGTTTTGAGATCGTTGATCATGCATTGGCGATTTATGGCCGTTGCACGAAATGCCGGCAGAAATAGGGCGGTATCGTCAGTAACAAAAAGCCGTGAGCATTCACGGCTTTTTGTTTTGCGTGTCGGCAGAAGTTGCCTGTGCGGTTTTCGGAGAACCGGAGGGAAGTTCGAATCGTTCTGCCAACGCGTGGTAAAACGGTTTGAGGCAAATGAATCTTGAAACGATGCTGGCGATGAGTGTGGCTGTCATGAGGGACAGCAGCATCTGGTGACTGCCGGTAATTTCCATGGTTACGATGAAAGATGTCAGCGGCGAGCGGGTCAGACCGGAAAGATAGGCTGCCATGACCAGAATGATGATGGCGCTGTGTGGCGCAAGATCGGGAAACAGGGCTGAAAGATTGTCGCCGATGCCTGCACCGACAGCCAGTGTCGGTGCAAAAAGTCCTCCGGGGATGGTGCTCAGGGCAGACAGGAGTGTCGCCAGGAATTTCGCGGGACCATAATACCATGCGTGCAGTGCGGTATCGCTTTCCAGTGACAGTCTGGTCGGCAGATAGCCCGTACCGTATACCATACCATCCGTCAGCAGACCGAGAAAGGCGACGATCAGGCCGCAGAGCGCTGCGAATTTGTAAGGGTGGTTCAGTATGCTTTCACGGATCTTTTGGGGGAGAAATGAGGAAAATTTCTGGGTAATCAGGCTGAACAATCCTCCGCTTATTCCGCCGACAAGACCGCAAACGACGATGGCCGGTATATAGGTGAAAAAAGGCAGGGACTCGTTGGTATATCCGAAGTAGGTATAATTTCCGACAATGGCAAGGGAAACGAAACCGGACAGAATGACGGTAAGCAATGTGGAACTGTGCGCGTTGAACACGTACTTTTTTGTCAGTTCTTCCATGGCAAACATGATGCCCGCTATGGGGGTGTTGAATGTGGCGGCGATACCGGCTGCTCCGCCGGACAATACCAGCATGCGTCTTTGTTCTGCGGTTCTGACCGTTCCGTAACCGTAGAAACGGTGCATGATAGAAGCGCCGATCTGGACCATAGGGCCTTCGTGACCGATGGACGCTCCCATGAGCAGCCCGCTCATCAGGGTGATGACCTTGCCGATGATGATTCTGACGGATAGCAGATTGCTTTTTTTCTTGTGGCTCGGATCATCAATGACCGCAATGACCTGCGGTATGCCGCTTCCCTGGATTCCGGGGAAAAAACGTCTGGTAAGGTATATCATGAATGCAAAACCGGCAGGCATATAAAAAATGGCCGCCCAAGGGAAATGACTGACGATCCAGGAGTTGATGTCAAAAGCAAAATGGCTGATCTTGGCCATCGATACACCAGCCAGACCGATGAGGATAGGCGCCATGATCCATGCGCATGTTCTTCGCCAGTATCGGACCGTTTTGTGTACGAGAACCCGTTTCGTCAGGTGCGGTGGTTCGAAATGAGGAAATAGCATGATGTGCCCGGTACAGGAAAATCCGATATGGAATTATTGTATTTGTACAAATACATTTCAAGATGGATTCATGGATTCCGAAAGCTATTCAAGGAAAAAAACATGCGGACAATTGATGTTTCGGACAATCCCGGTTATCTGGAGATTCTTCAGAAATTCCGGATCATTGTGCGTGCGGCACAAAAATATTCGCAAAAAGTTGAAAAATTGTTGGGAGTATCCGGGGCACAGCTGTGGATTTTGAAGGAAATCGATATCAATCCCGGTCTTCGGGTCGGGGAAATTGCCGGAAAGCTCGCCATTCATCAGACAACGGCAAGCAATCTTCTGGACGCGCTTGAAAAAAAGGGAATGGTTTGCAAGACCCGTTTACCTACAGACCAGAGGATGGTGAGTCTGTCATTGACGAAAGGAGGGCAGGCTCTGCTGCAAAAGGCACCGGAATTGTCTCGCGGTTTGCTACCGGAAGCATTGGCCCAGATGGAAACGGGTGATTTGGAGCAGCTGGGAAAAAGTCTGGATATCCTGCTGCATACCATTTCGCAGGTCGATGAGGAATTCGCCATGCAGCCTTTGCCGTTTACCATGTAAAAAACCTGCAAGCGGAATGCTTGCAGGTTTTTTACGACGGGTTTTCGCGGGAGGGGAATTACATCATTCCGCCCATGCCTCCC
>CAZRQR010000042.1:0-2290 GCA_964602435.1 uncultured Oxalobacter sp. | reverse complement strand
TTTTTACGACGGGTTTTCGCGGGAGGGGAATTACATCATTCCGCCCATGCCTCCCATTCCACCCATACCTCCCATGTTGCCACCCATGTCAGGTGCCGGTTTTTCTTCCGGAATGTCATAGATCATGCAATCCGTGGTCAGCATCAGGGCGGAAATCGATGCTGCATTCTGCAATGCGGAACGGGTTACTTTTGCAGGATCGACAACACCCATTTCGACCATATCACCATAGGTGCCATTGGCTGCGTTGTAACCGAAGTTGCCGGAACCTTCGATAACCTTGTTGACAACGACGGAAGCTTCTTCTCCGGCATTGTGAACGATCATGCGGAGAGGTTCTTCCAGCGCACGCATGACGATATTGATACCGGCTTCCTGATCGGAATTGTCGCCCTTGACATTGACATTGGCGCGGGCACGCAGCAGGGCAACACCACCTCCTGGAACGATACCTTCTTCAACAGCGGCGCGGGTTGCGTGTAGTGCATCTTCAACACGTGCTTTCTTTTCCTTCATTTCGACTTCGGTTGCTGCACCGACCTTGATGACGGCGACACCACCGGCCAGTTTGGCGATGCGTTCCTGCAGTTTTTCCTTGTCGTAATCGGAAGTGGCTTCTTCCATCTGGACACGAACCTGTTTGACACGTGCCTCGATTGCATTGGCTTGGCCGGCACCGTCAATGATGGTGGTGTTTTCCTTGTTGATTTCGATGCGTTTTGCCTGGCCGAGTTGTTCCAGTGAGGCTTTTTCCAGTGTCAGACCGACTTCCTCGGCGATAACCTGGCCGCCGGTCAGTATGGCGATATCTTCCAGCATGGCTTTGCGACGGTCGCCGAAACCCGGTGCCTTGACGGCACAGGTTTTCAGAATGCCGCGAATGTTGTTGACGACCAGTGTGGCCAGTGCTTCACCTTCGACGTCTTCGGCAATGATCAGAAGCGGACGGCTTGCCTTGGCAACCTGTTCCAGTACCGGTAGGAGATCGCGGATATTGGAAATCTTCTTTTCGCACAGCAGAATGTACGGATTGTCGAGTGCAACGACCTGTTTGTCTGCGTTGTTGATGAAGTAGGGGGACAGATAGCCGCGGTCGAACTGCATGCCTTCCACGATATCCAGTTCATCGTTCAGGGATTTGCCGTCTTCGATCGTGATGACGCCTTCCTTGCCGACTTTTTCCATGGCTTCAGCGATGCGTTCGCCGATGGAGTGGTCGCTGTTGGCGGAAATGGAACCGACCTGTGCGATTTCTTTGCTGGTAGTGCAGGGTTTTGCGATTTTCTTCAGTTCGGCAATGGTGGCTTCGACAGCCTTGTCGATACCGCGTTTCAGATCCATCGGATTCATTCCTGCGGCAACATATTTCATACCTTCACGAACAATGGCCTGTGCCAGAACGGTCGCGGTTGTTGTGCCGTCACCGGCGTTGTCACTGGTCTTGGATGCGACTTCCTTGACCATTTGTGCGCCCATGTTCATGAGTTTGTCTTTCAGTTCGATTTCCTTGGCGACAGAGACACCATCCTTGGTGATGGTCGGCGCGCCCCATGTGCGTTCCAGAACGACGTTTCTGCCTTTCGGGCCCAAGGTGACCTTGACGGCATTTGACAGAATGTTGACGCCTTCAACCATTTTGTTACGGCTGCTATCGCCGAACACAACTTCTTTTGCTGACATGAAATTCTCCTAGTTTGATTGGTATATGCGTTACAAAGTCTTCAGAGACTTTTGCATGTGATCATTGCTGGATGATTGCCATGACGTCGGATTCATGCATGACAAGCAGTTCTTCACCGTCGACTTTGACGGTTTGTCCGGAATATTTTCCGAAAAGAACCATGTCACCGACCTTTACATCCAATGGCAGAACCTTGCCATCTTCAAGAACCTTGCCATTGCCTACGGCGATGACTTCGCCTTGATCCGGTTTTTCTGCGGCAGCGTCAGGAATGACAATACCGGATGCCGTGGTTTTTTCCTGATCGACGCGTTTGACGATAATGCGATCTTGCAAAGGACGAAGTTTCATAACAATTCCTTATATAAATCAATCTGTTTAACTTAAAAGATAAAAAACCTGAAATATCTAGGCCACCTTGTTTTTTCATCTCCCTTTGGAGTAACTGAAGAGTTGTTAGCGCTCTCTTCTAATGAGTGCTAAGTATATGAGCGCCTGTGAAAGATTTCAAGATAAAAGAAAAAATTTTTTTCTTTGTCCGAAAATACAAAAAATGCGATTACCGGAAATTCATGGATTTCCGGAGCCGGATGACCTGATGTCCTTTTT
>CAZRQR010000041.1:0-14783 GCA_964602435.1 uncultured Oxalobacter sp. | reverse complement strand
AAGATGTGGATAAATAGTGATTGGTCCTGGTAGTGTTTTCCGGAATATGTATTTTCTCATCCGGAACGGATTTTGCGTATGGAAAAGGAATTTGTTTCTGGGTAGTGGTTTTCATGTTATTTTTCTTCATGAATGAAGAAAAATTGCTAAAGTACGCATTGGAGGAAAAAATGATAGTTGAAGAAAGGTCAGGGGATCATGTCAATATATATGTTGACAATTATGTTTTTTCTGCCGATATCAAAAAGCGTGTCTGGGAATTTGGTGACGGTCAGGATTGTGAGGAACGAAGGAAAACGGAAGCATCAAAATGCGGGATGATGATGGATGAATTTACCAGTTATTATCGGAGTATTTGCAATGCGGCAGCAGGGTGGGATGATCCGGAGTGGACGTATCGTTACAACGTTGTTGCATTGGATGGTCAGGGAACCATGTTGCTGAAAGAAGTGATGGATCGGGTTGAAGAAGCGATTGAAAGAAACGGAGTCGCTCAGAATTGGGAAAAATGTCAGGAAATGCTCAAAAGATACGCGTCACTGGGAGTAATCCGCCAGAATGGTTTGTCTGTCAAAAAATATATTTACGACAGAAAAGGAAACGGGCAGGGGCGCATTGTGTATCAGATGGAAGAATTGACGCCTTCTTGGATCGAGTCACTGATTCCGGAGTCGGTTCTGTCGAGTGCAGTGTACAGGAAAAAATGAGTTGGAAATGGGCTTTGGATACGAAAAGCGGGGAATGTGTGTTAAAAGGCAGGGTCAACATTGAAATCCGGGAAAATATTTTTCTGTAAAAGACAATGATTCATGTTTTTTAAAGGTTGATCCGCTGGAATGTTGCAGAAGAACAGAAAAATTGCCCTCTCCGGTCATATCCGGAAAAAGCATACTCTTTTCTGTTTCAAATACAAACCATTTTATCGGGATTTCTCAATGAAAATTCAGTCATTTTCCTGAATTTGTGCGGCTTTTTGTTTTTCCTTTTCAGTGATCGTCCACAAATAGACTGTTTTGGTTCCAACTTTTTCGATTTTGTCAGCAGGCCATTCGGGTCCCATATCCGATTCGTTGGATACGACACGTGAGCCGACTTTCAGCTGTTTCCACAGGATAGGGCGCAGTTCGTAGTTGATGGTTTGTGGAAGGTATAATGCCACAACGGTTGCATCGGAGAAATCCACCGTATAGAAATTACCGAGCCTGAATTGTACCCGATTCTCGACTTGGGCTGTCTTGGCATTGGCGTTTGCTTCTTCGATCCGTTTCGGATTCAGATCAATACCGACGCCTCTCGCACTGTAGTTTTTCGCCGCTGCAATGACAATGCGGCCATCTCCACATCCAAGATCATAAACAAGGTCGTTCTGATTCACTTGTGCCAGTTTGAGCATGCCATCGACGGTTTCCGGCCATGTTGTGATGAAACCGGCATCCAGTTCCGGTCCCATCATTTCATCCAGTCCGAACTGTGATTTTGCGCTGATGACGACAAAAACAGGAATGAAGAGCGCAACGAATATAAAGGCAACGATACTCAGTCGGGTATTTTTCTGTGAACTCATAAAGCGGTCTCTATAAAGTATCGGCAGAAAGTGTTTTATTTTCCAACCGGAGAAATCCGATTAATGATCCATAACATGATGATGCCCAGCAACAATACGATAACGCCGATCCACGCGGCGTTTACACCGCCCAGTGACTGGTCATAAACGTAAGACAGGCTAGACCATAGCATATAGGCACAAGTCAGGCAAAAAATAATGGGAAGCACGGGATAGAAAGGTACTCTGAATGGTCTGGATATGCGCGGTTCACGTTTGCGGAGAATGAAAAGTGATATACCTGTGAGTAGAAAAAACAACCAGAAAACCGGCGCAGTGAATTCGACCATGGACTTGAACCCTCCCCCTGCGAAAACACCTACTATAACCAGAAACAGGGAGGCGATACACTGTATCCATAAAGCATTGACAGGCGTATCGCGTGCCGAATCCCATATCCCCAGCCAGTGCAGGATCGGCCAGTCTTTACCCATGGCATAACTTGTACGGGCACCGACGATAATCGTGGCATTGATGGAAGTCAGGACTGAAATGGCGATCATCAGGGAAATGACTTTCTGGGCGGTGTTTCCGAATACTTTCTGCATCAACTCTGCAGCAATCGCTTGGGAAACGGTCATGCCATGAAATCCCAGTCCTTGCCAGTAAGCCCAGGTAACCAGCAGATAAAGTGCTGTAATGATGGCAATCGAGAAGACAAGAGCCCTGACCATATTGCGATGACCATCCTTCAGTTCTGCACTGATATAGGCAGCTTCGTTCCATCCACCGAATGTGAGCAGTACAAAAACCATGGCCAGTCCGAAATTGGATGGAACAGGTAATGATGTTGTCACTGGATCGGGAGATGGCCGTGTGTCTGTTCCTGACAGACAAAGATAGAAGGCTGTTCCGATGACAAGGGCAAGACAGAGAATCTGCAGGATGGTAAACAGGGACTGGGTTACCATGCCTGTGCGGATATTTTTCAGGTTCAACCATGACAGGAGCAGGATGACCGATACAGCATATATGAAAGGGCCTGAATCGGAATCGAAAAAATCAAGTGGAAGAATGTGGTTCATGTAATCGCCAAAAACAAATCCGAGCAATGCGATGGAACCGGTTGTAATAACAGACAGTCGTGCCCATCCGAAAAGAAAGGATACCGGTTTGCCATACGCACGTTGTAGGAAATAGTAATCTCCGCCTGCATTCGGGTACGCGGATGCCAGTTCAGCGTAACAAAGGGCACCGATCAGGGAGATGATTCCTCCGAGTATCCATGAACCGAACATGATTGGGGTATTGCCGGTTATACTGGCGACAACGGCAGGTGTCTTGAAAATGCCTGCACCGATAACGAGTCCGACAATCAGGGTTACCGCATTGCGCAGGTGAAGAATCCGGCGTGGTGAGCCATGCGTGGTTTCAGATGGAGCGGTTTGTTTGTCGGTAGATAGGAGCATGTGTTCGTCATTTCCGGTGATGGTCACAATCCTCTATTCTAGTGAAACATGGTATGTTCAAAAAGTATTCATGATGTTTATTTCGGGTCAGCATGTTTTTCTGTTTCATTATGGATTCAATAGATGGCTTGTCCGGAGTTGTCAGCTATGGTACAGCCGGGCGCTGTTTTGTCAGGCATTCGTTGGAAATTGTATGAACCTGTTTTCTTGTGGGATATCGATATGCTTCTCTGTTTTGCAGGCTAGTCCGGGAAAATGGGACTGTATTAATCAGACACGGAAACAGTGCCGGTATTTCATACCGGGGGATATTCAGGAAAAGCATGGCATGGAAAGAATCGGGTTACCGAAAGAATTGGTAATCCGGATAGTCCGGGGAAACGGTAAAAGAAGAATCGTTCCTTTTGTGGATTCGGAAATGGTCGGGAGTTGGATATGAAAATCACCATTGATTCCGGATGTTCCAGTAGTGATGTCATTCAATTTTGTGGAAGCGAAAAATATGCAAATTCTGTCCGATTTGCCGGTATGTTGTTTCTGAATCAGGGTATCCAGTCAGACAAATGATTGCAGCAGATTGGTCTGTATGTTCGGATTCGGAGTGAAAGCTATGGAATGAATAGATTTCTTCAAATGCAAGCCGGCTGGCTGAAGTCGCAGAAAACGATCACATTCTCAGCGTCTGATACGGAGATTTTCTCCTGTGGTCAGAACCTTTCTGTTTTTGGGCATATCGGCGACATAGTTCGTCATCGTCATGGTTGGGAATCGGCTTTTATATTCCATTTGCACATCAGGATTTGCAAGGACGCATGGTATGAATGGACAGTTATGGAAAAACATGGCGGCATCAGTGGCCATATGCTCCATCATGGTCATTAAAACTGGTTTGAAGAAAATTCTATATAAAAAGCGCGTCATATAAACAAGCTGTCGTTTCATCCCGGTTTTTTATACGGGTGTCATGCCTGTCAATAAAAAGCCGTGCATGGCACGGCTTGAACATATTGCTGATCCAGTCAGCGATGGACGTAAGTCTGGCAGCTGGCCTTGCTGTTATTGAGAGCGACGATCACTTCATTTGCCATGCATTCATAGCCGTCGTTATATTTGCAGTCAGCGACCTTGCTGGTTCCGACTCCGGATGTCCGTCCTGTTGATTTGGCGTGACTTGTAGGAGTTGGAACGGTAAAAAAGGTATTGCAGCCCGGAGTATGGTTGTCACCAACACTGATCGCACGGGCATGGCAGCCGGAATTCCTGTTGAAACCGCAGGATTGCACAAAACATTCCTTGACCTCCGGCATGATGATTTGAATGTGTTTCATAATGATTTCCCGAATATGGGTTGTTATTTGCTGGATCAATCATCCTTGCGAAGGGGTTTTAATGCCGTGCCCCATGTGATGACTTGTTCCAGCATGGACAGGTCGTAATCAAGGATGTCGACCAGTTTCACTAGGGTGTCCTTGCGCTGTTTTGCAATTTCATAAATCCATCGGGCAACCGCTTCGCCATTGCGGCCTGGGCGGGTACTTCCGATAATGACTGCGAGTCTGAACATAATGTGCCTTTCTTTCCATATACATGGAAAATTCCGTTTATCGTCATGACCACACCAGATTATTCTTTTTGGGGAAATACTTTTTCGGTTTGCGCAAATAAAGAAAAATTTGTCTGATAATAGTTGGCAGACAAATGAGCTGGATTATTTCAATTTATAGGGAGACTCAAGATGCAGGATAACCGAATGCCATTTTGCCGCAAAATAACGTTAAGTCTGATCGTTGCTTCTTTCAGTCTGTGTTCCGCTGCCATAGCGAAAGATGTGGCACAGGTGCAAAAGACGGTTGCACCTGTTGTGAATACTGTTCCGGAAGCACAGATGGTGCCGCAGGCGTTGGAAACGGTGACAATGGAAGAAACGGTCAAACCGCAAATTCCTGCAATGGCCAGAACACAGGTTCCAGGTTATTACAGGACGATGATCGGCCAGTTCGAGGTAACCGCGCTTTTTGACGGGACACTGGATTTCCATCCAGAATTGCTGAAAAACATGAACCGGCAGGCGATTGATGAGGCGTTGTCGCACCACTATGGAAGATCGACGGGCATACAGACAGCCATCAATGCCTATCTGATACATACAGGCGACCATCTTGTTCTGATTGATGCCGGTGCCGGCAAGTTTTTCAGTGAAGACCGGCAGGGGCGTATTGTTGAGAATCTGAAGGCAGCCGGTTATCAGCCGGAACAGGTGGATACAATCATTATGACGCATCTGCATGGCGATCATACCGGGGGATTGAGTGACAGGGACGGTATTCCCGTTTTTCCGAATGCCACGGTTTATGCGAACAGAATCGAAAATGAGTACTGGTTGTCCGAACAACAGGCTGCAGCTGCTCCGGTCGAGCGCCAGATTTTTTTCAAAATGGCACGGGAATCGGCGATTCCTTATTTGAGTTCAGAAAAATGGGAGCCGGTCGAGGCGGGATCGGAAGTCGTGCCCGGTATCAGGGCAATCGCGGCTTATGGCCATACTCCTGGCCATACCGCTTTTGAGGTGACATCGGATGGACAGACATTATTGATCTGGGGAGACATCGTTCATAGCCATGTTATCCAGTTCAGCCATCCTGAAGTGGCGATTGAATATGATTCCGAAACGTCTCAGGCAGTCAGAACACGGCAAAATCTTTTGAAAGAAGTTGCGGCGAAAAGGGAATTGGTCGCAGGTATGCATTTGCCTTTTCCGGGACTGGGATATGTCATTGCGGAAGGAAACGGGAAATACAGCTGGATTCCTCTGGAGTATGCGGAGTAGGGCGACACATGGCCGAAACCATCCGACCAACAACCGTTCCGAATGGTTTTCAGGACTGGTCAGCTAGTTGCCCTGGACAATGGATTTTCTGAATCGACCCAATGCGATGAAAAAGAAAATCATGCCGATAATGACGATAGCCAGAAAGTCGGGCCAGACGATATTGAAACCGGCACCCCGGTACAGGATGGACTGGGCGAGCCGGACGAAATAGGTGGTAGGTGCCAGTTTCATGATGTTCTGGACCCAGACTGGCATGCTTTCCTGCGGAGTCGAGCCGCCGGAAAGCATTTGCAGCGGAATGATTGTCAGGAAAATCAGCAGGCCCAGCTGGGGCATGGATCGGGCGATTGTCCCCAGAAAGATACCGATGGATGCCGCGGAAAACAGATAAACGGCCGCTGCGGCAATAAAAAGGACGATCGAGCCGGCGATCGGTACCTGCAAGGCGATTTTGATAATGAATATCAGGGAGAATGAAGCAGCGATCAGCACAGCCAGTCCGTTGGCCCAGATTTTCGATATCATGATTTCCGTAGGGCCGAGCGGCATGGCGAGCAGATGTTCCAATGTCCCGTGTTCGCGCTCGCGGATATAGGCCGCTCCGACCAGAATGATCGTCAGCATGTTGATGTTGTTGATGATTTCCATGACACCGCCAAACCAAAAACCGGTCATGTTCGGATTGAACCGGACATGTGTGACCAGTTGGATCGGTTGCGGTGCCGTTTCCGTTGTTCGGTTGAAATATTCATTGATTTCATTGTTGAAAATGGATTCGATATAACCGGAACCGATAAAAGCTTGGCTCATGACTGTTGCATCGATATTCAACTGGATGTTCGGTTTTCTTCCTGCCTGTAAATCCCGCTGAAAGCCGGGAGGGATGATAATGGAAAAAGAATAGTAGCCCTTGTCAAGGGCTCTGTTTGCCTTGTCCAGTTCAATCAGATCCGGTTTTTTGAAATAGGGCTGCATCAGGGCGTTGGCCAGTCTGTGTGAAATCTGTGACTGGTCCTGATCGACGATGGCAACCGGGGCATTGCGTATTTCCTGGGAGACGCCCTTGGCAGCACTGTAAATGCCCAGAGTAAAGGCATAAATAATCAGGAAAAGCAGCACCTTGTCTGCCCAGAGACTGTTAAGTTCCTTGACGCCCAGACGGTAGATGTTGCTGAGATGGATTCTGAACGAAGACATTTATTTCTCCTGTTTGGGCAAAAACATCCATGCAATGAAAGTCAGGGCAGGAATAAATGCGGCGAGTGCGGAAAGCGGACCGATCAGATCAATGAAATACAGAGCTTTGGTGAAGACGCCGCGGCTCAGGATAATGAAATAGGATGCGGGAAAAAACTGTCCGATCCAGTAGGCACCGCCTTCAAGTGATCCGATCGGATCCTTGAGGCCGGAAAACTGGGCGGTCGGCAGCATGGTCAGAATGGCTGTGCCGAACAGGGCCGAAATCTGGGTATTGGTAAAAGACGAAATGACGAGTCCCAGACCGGTCGTCGCTGTCACATACAATAGGGCGCCGAGCGTGAGTGCAAGGAAACTGCCTTTGATTGGAACCTTGAAAAACCAGACTGCGCTTGCGACCATCAGAAAATAACTGATCATCGACAAAACGATATAGGGCAACTGTTTTCCGACCAGAAATTCCAGTTTGGTCACTGGTGTCACGTAAAGATTGGTAATGGAGCCCAGTTCTTTTTCACGCACGATTCCAAGTGCCATCAGAACTGCAGGTATCAGCATCAGCAACAAGGGGATGATGGCCGGTACCATGGCGTAAATGCTTTTGACATCCTGATTGTACCGATACCGTTTTTCAAGACTGGCAACTGCTTGCGTATCCGTTCCTGTCGTTTCCTTGTTCAGCTGTTCCAGATATTTCGAATGCAATCCTCGTATGTATCCGAGAATTGTCTCGCCGCGATATGGCATGGCACCATCTATCCATGCCGCGATTTCGGGGTTTCTGCCCTGTTCGAGATCGCGTCCGAAATTCGGGGGTATTTCGATAGCAACGCTGATTTTTCCGCTTTTCAGGCGTTTATCCATGTCGTCACTGTCTTTTAGTTGCGGCTGTTCGAGAAAATAGCGTGACCCGGCGATGTTATGGATATAATCCCGTGATTGTGGGGATTGGTCGTAATCGAGGACAGCAAATTTCAGGTCTTCGACGTCCATGGATATCCCGCCACCCAGCACGAAAAACAACAGAAGACTGCCGAGAAGCGCAAAACCGAGCCGGATCGGATCACGCCTCAACTCAAGCATTTCGCGTGCGGCATAAGCGAAAAGCCGCCTCAGGCTGAAAACGGAAGATTCTTCATGGGGTTTTTCCTGTTCGATTCCGATATTTTCATCAAAAGTGGTTTTTTCGTTACCTGCCGCTTCTATCAGGTAATCGATAAAAGCCTGTTCGAGTGTTTCAGCCTGTCTGTTTTTCTTCAATTCTTCAGGTGTTCCACTGGCGAGCACCTTTCCGGCATTCATTAGAGAAATACGATCGCAGCGTTCCGCCTCGTTCATGAAATGCGTGGATATGAAAATGGTGACATTCTGTTCGCGCGACATTTCGATCAGAAGTCGCCAGAAATCGTCACGCGCAACCGGATCGACACCGGATGTCGGTTCGTCCAGAATCAGCAGTTTCGGATTGTGGACGACCGCGACAGCAAGTGACAGGCGTTGGCGGATACCCATGGGCAGTTCAGATGCAGCCGAGCGAAGGTAAGGTTGCAGGCCAAAGCGGTCAACCAGATACTGTATGCGGGATTCAATCTGTTCGGCGGGCAAATGAAACAGCCGGGCATGCAGGTCCAGATTCTGCATGACCGTCAATTCACCATATAAAGAAAAGGACTGGGACATATAACCCACATCCTTGCGGCTTTCCGTGTTTTTCGCATCAACCGGTTTGCCGAATGTTTCAGCTGTTCCCGAAGTCGGTGGAAGCAGTCCTGTCAGCATTTTCATGGTAGTGGTCTTGCCACAGCCATTGGAGCCGAGAAAACCGAATATTTCGCCTTGTGGTATCTTGAAACTGACGTGATCGACGGCGACGAAGTCACCGAATTTCTGGGTCAGGCCATCTGCCTCAATCGCCCATACCTGATCATTGTTTTCTTTCAGGGGAGGAATTTCCAGTTCTTTATAATTCTGGCGTCTTTCTTCGGGGAGAAACTGGATGAAAGCCTGTTCCAAAGAGGATTTGCCGGCCTGTTGCATCATTTCTTTCGCAGTGCCGGTCGCAATGACCTTGCCATCATACATGGCGGCCAGCCAGTCGAACTGTTCCGCTTCTTCCATATAGGCTGTTGCGACCAGTACGCTCATATGCGGCCGGCGTTTCCGGATAGAATCGATCAGTTCCCAGAACTGGCGGCGTGAGAGCGGGTCGACGCCGGTTGTCGGTTCATCCAGAATCAGCAGATCAGGATCATGCACAAGCGAACAGCACAGGCCAAGTTTCTGTTTCATGCCGCCGGACAGTTTTCCGGCAGGGCGATCCTTGAACGGAAACAGGCCTGTCGCCTGAGTCAGTTCGTCAATGCGCCGCTGGCGTTCTTCATGATCCTGCCCGAAAAGACGGGCGAAAAAGTCGATGTTTTCAGCAACGGAGAGGGTCGGATACAGGTTTTTACCAAGTCCTTGCGGCATATACGCCACTCTGGGGAGAAGGGCGTTCCGGATTTTGGTATTGCTGATATCTTCGCAAAGGACTTCGATATGGCCTTTCTGGATTTTTCGCGCACAGGAAATCAGAGCCAACAGAGAAGATTTGCCAACGCCGTCCGGACCAATCAGGCCTGCCATGCAACCGCCCGGAATTTCAAGCGATACATTGTTAAGTGCCGTAACGTCGTTATAATGGAGAGAGACTCCCTCTAGTTTCGCTGCGATGAGCGTACTCATGTCACTTTACCTGCAGGTTGGCGGGCCAGACAGCATCCTGACTAGTTTTGACCCAGCCGATACCAGGCATGCCGGGTTTGGCGATGTTGGTGTTTTGGGTCAGCCAGTCCTGATCGACTTTCAGCTTGACCCGAAACATGAATTTTTCGCGTTCTTCCCTGGTTTCCACTTCTTTCGGGGTGAACTGGTTTCTGGGAGATACATACGTTACCGTACAGGGAACAGGACGATCAGGCAGGGCGTCCAGGACGATCCGTGCCTCGCTTCCCAGTTCGACACTGCCTGCCTCATTATTGGGAAGGTAAATGTACATGTAAACATCGTTCAGATCCAGAATTGAAAAAACCCTGCCGCCGGCGGACAATACTTCTCCCGGTTCTGCAAGACGGTAGAGAATGCGGCCATCCACGGGCGATCTCAGTGTCAGGTCGTCAAGATCACTTTGAAGCGACGCTACCCGCGCCACAGCTTCCGCAATGCTGGCGTCGGCCTGCAGAACACGGTTACGGGCACTGGCCAGACTGGCATTGGCCGTTTTCATGGAATTGATGTCTCTGTCCAGCTGGGCGGCCGATATGAATCCCTTCTTGATCAGTTCCTGGGTCCGTTTCAGGGTGATACTGGCTAGTTGTTGCTGGCTTTGCGCACTCTTGACGTCTTCACGGGCCGCCCTGGCAGTTTCCTTCGCCTGTTCGACGACCGCTTCAGCAGCACGGATGTCGGCCTTGAGCTGCGCATCGTCCAGTTGGGCGGCGATTTCACCGGTTTTAAGGTCTGCGCCCTCGCGGAAATAGACTTCGATCAGTTTGCCTTGGACCTTGGTGGAAACGGCGGTTTCAGTCGCTTCCAGTCTGCCGTTACCATAAGCGAGGCCGGCAGGCGTTCCAGCCGGTTTCAGCAAATACCATCCGGCCAAAACGGCAATGACAACGAGTATCAGAATGATGATCAGTTTTTTGTTGCGTAAAATGGCCGACATTGTCTAGCTCCTTGCGAGGGACAGCAAAATGAAAACAGGCTCTACTTCACAATGTATCAGATTATAGCGGCTTATGTTGTGCAGAAGCATTTAATTTGTAAAGAGTTCTTTTGTTTGCAATGGAACGGTCGTCATGCATTCTGTTAATATGGTTGCCGGTTCCGGCAGGGCAGGTTAAAACATTAATGCCTGTATCGGAAATTTTTGTTGATAATTTTGAAAACTCTTCCTATTTTTTGAACGATTTGGCTCGAAATCCGCAAATGGAACTGGTATGTCCGGCAGGAAGTCTTCCTGCACTGAAGCAGGCTGTCGATCATGGCGCCGATTGTGTTTATCTCGGTTTCAGGGATGCAACGAATGCTCGTAATTTTGTCGGCCTGAATTTTGATGAGAAGGCGCTGCAGGAAGGTATTTCATATGCCCATGCACGGAGAAAAAAGGTTTTGCTGGCCTTGAATACCTATCCGGTTCCCGGTTCATGGGATATCTGGAAAGATGCCGTTGACCGGGCCGCACGCTACAGTGTGGATGCCATGATTGTCGCTGATCCCGGACTGATGCAATATGCGTGTGACCGGCATCCCGATTTGCGGTTGCACCTGTCGGTACAGGGATCTGCCACCAATTATGATGCGATCAATTTTTATGCACGCCATTTTCATATTGCCAGAGTCGTGTTGCCCCGCGTTCTTTCGATTGAACAGGTCGAGCTGGTCGTCAGAAATACGGAGGTTGAAATCGAAGTGTTCGGATTCGGAAGTCTGTGTGTCATGGTGGAAGGCCGGTGTGCATTGTCTTCTTATGTGACCGGCGAGGCACCGAATAATAGCGGTGTCTGTTCTCCTGCCAGGGCGGTTCGCTGGCAACCGACGCCGAAAGGACTGGAATCGAGACTGAATGGTGTTCTGATTGATCGGTATGCGGACAATGAAAAGGCCAGTTATCCGACGATTTGCAAGGGACGTTATGAGGTCGAAGGAGAAAATTATTATGCGATTGAGGAGCCGGCCAGCCTGAATACACTGGAATTGTTGCCACAGCTGAAAGAAATCGGTGTTTCGGCAATCAAGATCGAGGGACGGCAACGAAGTCCTGCCTATACGGCAACAGCTACCCGTGTCTGGCGGGAAGCGCTGGACAGTTGCCTGAATGATGCCGGTTCCTATCGGGTCAGGCCGGAATGGGTCGAGGCGCTGGGGCGGCTGTCGGAAGGCCAGCAGCAGACGCTCGGCGCCTATTATCGTTCCTGGAAATAATGCGACAAGAAAGGATATTACTTTGAGATTGGCTCTGGGTCCTGTTCAATATTATTGGCCCAAGGAAAAACTTGTACGGTTTTATCGGGAAGTGGCCGAGATGCCGGTAGATATTGTGTATCTCGGAGAAACGGTTTGTGCGCGCAGGCATGAGTTGCGTGAAGATGACTGGCTGGCGATTGCCGAAGACCTTTCGGCCGCTGGAAAAGAAGTTGTTTTGGCGACACAGGTCCTTCTTGAGTCTGGCGCCCATTTGCAGACCATGCACCGGATCGCGGAAAACGGACGTTATCTGGTCGAGGCTAACGATATGGGAGCTGTCGGCCTGATGGAAGGCAGAGAACCGTTTGTCGCAGGTCCTCATCTGAATCTGTACAATCCGGTCGCCTTGCGTTTCATGGCGTCTCTGGGAGCTTGCCGGTGGGTGGTACCGCTGGAAATGAGCCGTGAAAATCTGGAAAAAATGATTGAATCGTTGCCGGAAAAGGTTCAGACAGAGGTATTTGTTTATGGACGGTTGCCACTGGCTTTTTCAGCACGGTGTTTTACAGCGCGCTATCATAATCGGCAAAAGGATTCTTGCGGGTTCAGATGTATGGATTATCCTGACGGACTGAAAGTGCAGACTCGCGAAGGGCAGGCTTTTCTGGTTTTCAACGGGATACAGACCCAGTCTGCCAGAGTTTATAATCTCGTTTCCAAGGTGCCCGTTTTGTATGCGATGAAAGTCGATGTGTTGAGAATTTCACCGCAATCGGAACATACCGGTGAAATCGTCCGGCTTTTCCGCGAGGTGATGGATACGAGATTGTCTGCGGCAGAAGGATTGCGAAGGATGGGAGATTTCATGCCGGAGCAGCCATGTAACGGTTACTGGCATGGCAAACCCGGCATAAAATGGTGTGATCGTCAATGAATGGACAGGACAACAAAATGGATCGTCACAGTATCCCGGCGCCGATCGGCCAGTTAATGGCCTGTTTGCCGTCATGGCCAGGTTCCCTGCTTTTCGTTTCGTTATTGAACACCATTTTGACTCCCCGTTTGCCGGAGGATGTCAGGCATGTCATTGCCGGGAAGCAATTGCGTCTGGTGATTACAGATGCAGGAGTGCGTTTCAATTTTGTGTGGACCAAGGGGGGATTTGTTGCCGGATGGAGTGATGTAGAACCGGATTTGACAATTTCTGCCAGCGCGTACGATTTCTATTTGCTCTCAAAACGTGAAGAAGATCCCGATACGCTGTTCTTCAGCCGGCGTCTTGTTATGGAAGGCGATACCGAATTGGGACTATTGCTGAAAAATACGTTGGATGCCATGGAGTTGAATGTTTTCGAGTTGGTGAAAACAATGCCCGTCAGGAGAATCCTTTCAATGATTCCGGGATACAAAAAAGAAGGCGCCTGAATATATCCATCTGCATTGTCTTTTTTCTGTGCTAGGGAAAACAATATTGATTTCGGTCAGTTTCCTGTAAAGGATATGAACTGATTGGACAAATTCCCCGTCGTCATACGGCCTATCGTAATGTTATTTCATTTCATGCTGACAGGTCGGGATATGCATCTGGGTTTCGTTATCAAAAAGACATTGACGCTTCTGGCGCTGGTGAATCCTTTCATGGGGGTTTCGCTTGCATTGATCCGGATAGGAGGCGGTGCCATCATGTTCATTGTTTCCCTGGCCATGGTTATCGCCAAGGAAGAAACCATTAAATCTACACAGCGTGAGACAGAAGACGCGGCATCGGGTCCATCCATTGTTCCGTTGGGGATTACTCTTCTGGCAGGACCGGCAGCGCTTTCTTATGTCATTATGTCATGGCAACGTCACAGATAATACGGCCGGAAGATTTGCTGTCGGTTATTCTGCCGCCGGTTATTGTCGGTATTGTCACGTGGCTGTGTTTCCGGTTTGTCGGGCGTGGGTGCCGGGTTCTTGCGCCTTCCGCGCTGAAAGTTGTCGAACGGGTGGCGGGATTTCTGTTGACAGCCATTTCGGTGGAAATGATGGTATCCGGTTTTCGGCATGTTTTTCCGGGGCTCTCGGGTTGAATGGAAAGGCGAGCCTGTTTTGGGGAACGGGGTGTTGGCCTGTTCTGACGGATCCGCTGCAATGGAAAAAGCATGTCCATTCATGGACATGCTTTCGGGAGGCATAAGATGATTCAGAAAAAACTGTTCCGGGGTTTATGGTCTTCCATCACGTAATCCCAGCCGAATTTGACGGCATCCCTGTTTTTTCCCAGGATTGTTCGGAATCGCTATTATACAGTTCCCAAGCTGCGTGGGCGGATGACTCAACCTGTTCCCATGAACGGTTCAAATGTTTTTTCGTTTTCAGCCAGTTGGGCACCGTACTGGTAGGCTGGCTGGCAATCGTTATAGTCACCTCCTGAAGAAAGATAACGGATTCGCCAGTGATTCTTGAAAGCCGTTTCACTGAAATGCTCGTTTGGAGAAAGGCTTGAAGTCATGTTCGGATGATCGCTTTCCCTGGCATCATCGTTGTCGAACATATGTTTTACAGAATCGCTTGCCTTTTTCAGTACTGCGGAAGTTTTGTCCGTGGCTTTTTCCATGGCGCAGGAAGTTGCATCCGCTGCATCCATAGCAGTTTCTCTGGTTTTGTTTGCTGCGTTTTCGATGGAATCTTTTGCCTTGTCTGCCGTGTTTGCGACAGAGTCTTTGACGTTTTCAGCTGTCTGGTTGGCATTTTCGCTGAAATCGGACGACATGATGAACTTCAGCAAGAGCGAAAGGGCGGCGTAGAGAGTGCTGAA
>CAZRQR010000040.1:0-14887 GCA_964602435.1 uncultured Oxalobacter sp. | reverse complement strand
AGGATGTCAAAATTTGCATCAGAGTACTTGACTTGTGAAGTCTCTTATAATTATGCGCAAGCTCTCCGGAAAATACAAAAAGAACTACCGGTTTGTGTTCGGACAACAACGCGAAATGTCTTTTCACGTCATTTCGTACAAATGCCCATTCCCGATATTGTTTGATAAAATCCGGAAAATTGATCCACTATCCATATCGGCACCATGTCACTGATACCTGTCACTATCATTACCGGCTTCCTCGGGGCCGGCAAAACCACTCTCCTGAACCGGATACTCAGGGACAAACATCACAAACAGCGCATCGCCGTCATCGAGAACGAATTCGGTGAAGAAAACATCGACAGCAACATTCTGGTTCAGGACGATGCCGAGCAGATCGTCGAAATGAGCAATGGATGTATCTGCTGCACCATTCGCAGCGATCTGGTCACTGCGCTGACCCGGCTGGCCAGCAAACGCAAAAACGGGGAAATCAGTTTCGACCGTGTCGTGATCGAGACGACCGGCCTGGCCGATCCTGGGCCTGTGGCACAGACTTTTTTTCTGGAAGACGCTGTTGCACAGGATTTCATGATCGACGGCATCATCACGCTGATGGATGCCGTATTCGCCATGCGCCAGCTTGACGAATACGAACAGGCTCGCCAGCAGGTCGGGTATGCAGACCGCCTGCTGATTTCGAAAACCGACCTCGTCAGCGCTGAAGATGTCGAACTGCTGATACTCAGATTGCGGAGAATCAATCCGCATGCCTCGATCCATATTGCCGACTTCGGCCGCATTCCGGTCGCTGAAGTACTTGATCTCCGCGGATTCAATCTCAACTCGAATCTGGATGTCGAAACCGGCGACCACCACCATCATGAACACATCTGCGGCCCGGATTGTGGATGTCACCATCATCTCGATGACATCGGTTCGTTTGTCTTTCATAGCGAAAAACCGTTCGACCCCGACAAACTCAACGATTTTTTCGACCGGATGATCACCCTTTTCGGCCCGCAAATGCTGCGTTACAAGGGGGTGTTGTACATGAAAGGCGCCGACCGGAAAGTGGTTTTCCAGGGAGTCCAGCAGTTGATGGGAACCGATGTCGTCGAAAAATGGGACAAAAAACATCCACCGGGAAGCACACTGGTTTTTATTGGAAAAAACCTGCCTAGGACAATTTTTATGGAAGGACTTCATGATAGTCTTGCAGACGAATAAAATGCCGGAAGCACTTTTTTCCCGTTTTATTGGCATGACCTTTTGACAGATGTCATCCGGTCGATTAAATTTCATTACAGGGTATTTCAAACCATAGTGCAATACATGCCGCAATAAATTGCCGGTTATTTACGAACAGATATATTGAGGCAAAGGAAACAAGACAAGTGAATACCAAAACCAGAAAAACGACACAAACTCCACCGTTGCTCACCGAGGAAGAAATCCTCAAGATGAGTGAGGACGACTATATGAATCCCGCCCAGCTGGCTTTTTTCAAGGCCCGTCTCGAGAAAATGGAGCAGGACCTCATCCGTAATGCGGGACAAACCACCGAAAATCTGCGCGAAACAACGCTCGTTCCGGATCCTGCCGATCGTGCCACGATCGAGGAAGAACATGCGCTGGAACTGAGAACCCGTGACCGTGAGCGCAAACTGCTGAAGAAAGTGAAACAGTCGCTGGCAAGTATCGAATCGGGCGATTACGGATGGTGTGTCGAAACAGGCGAACCTATTGGCATCGCCAGACTGCTGGCACGTCCGACCGCGATGCTGTCTCTCGAGGCACAGCAGCGTCGTGAGCTGAAACAGAAACTGTACGGTGACTGAAATGGTTTGTTTAGCGAATGAAAAAGGCAGGAAATTATCCTGCCTTTTTCACTTCCCTGCCATATCATCACAGGCCGGCAGAAAAGCCGTTCGCCTCACTATCGGCGAACGACAAAGGAATTCGTCCCCATGCTTTTCATTTCCTCAACGACCTGCGTCGCCTCAGCCAAGGTACTGAATGGTCCGGCAAGCAGCTTGTAGTAATTCCCTGCCTGCACCACTTCCAGGGAAGGCAGTCTGTGCGCCCAGTCAAGCGAGAATTTCGCCTGATACGACTGTGCATTGCTGGCCTGCTGATAGGCTCCCAGCTGAAGATAATAAGCTGGCCCGGAAGAAACCGTTTCCGACACGGCTGCGGCAGACGTTTCCGTCATCCCGACGGTGACCGGTATTTCCGCATCATTCCGCTTTTCTGTTTCTGCCGAAGCGACGACGACCGGCTTCGGTTCAATGGGGGATTGCGCGTCTTTTTTCGCCAGATTGATCCGCTCTATCTCGTCCGGCAACAACAATTCGACTTCCACCTGCCCGTGTCCCTTCTCCAGATAACCCAGCTTGTATGCTGCCGTATATGAAAGATCGATCAGGCGGTTCGACAGAAAAGGACCACGGTCGTTGACCCGGACGATCACCTGTTTTCCCGTCTCGAGACTGGTCACTCTGGCATAACTCGGAATCGGCAGTGTCGGATGGGCGGCTGTCATCTTGAACATGTCATAAGGCTCGCCTGACGAGGTTTTCTGCCCGTGAAACTTCTTACCGTACCAGCTTCCGACCCCTTTCTTCCGGTAGGCACTGATTTGCGTCATAGGCGTATAGGTCCGGCCAAACACGACATACGGCTTGTTCGGGCCACTGGCCAATTTTTCCACCTTCGGTTCCGCATCGGGGACTTCCAGAAGATTGTCCGGCACTTCATCCATCGGGCCGTCGTCCAGATAATAACCGCCGCCTTTTTTGACCTTGACCGTGCCCGCTTTCTTGGCAGCGACCTTTCCGGATGACTTCGGTGCCGTACCGCAACCGGACAGGACCAGTGCACAGACCGATGCCAGCATCGCCCCCCAAACAAGACACTTGCGATTTCTTTCAGACCACATCCGCACACTCCGTCACAAACCGGAACCTTTATGCAATACCCTGTTTTCAAAACCGTTTGAAAATGAAAGCATTAGCACAAAAAGCTCATCAAACGCTCAAAGTATACTCCAACTTGCCGCTTTTTTTCATCCGGCAACGTATGCAAATACCCGAACTTTCGTCAAAAAAACGCAACGGCAGGAGAGAAACAGCCCGTTTCATGTCTGCACCAGTTTACGGTGCCGCTGGATGCTCATCAGAATACCCGTTCCGAGTCCCAGTGTCACCATAGCCGTTCCACCGTAGCTCATGAACGGCAGCGGCACGCCCACCACCGGCAGAATGCCGCTGACCATGCCCATATTGACGAAGGCATACATGAAAAACATCATCGTGATGGCCCCTGCCAAAAGCCGCGAAAACATGGTCGAGGCATTCACCGCAATCATGAGACCACGTGCGATCAGTAACAGGTACAGGCCAATCAGGATGATATTACCGATCAGCCCGAACTCTTCCGAGAACACCGCAAAAATGAAATCGGTTGTCCGTTCCGGAACGAAATGCAGATAGGCCTGAGTCCCCTGCAACCATCCCTTGCCGGTAATTCCGCCCGATCCGATAGCGATAACCGACTGGATAATGTGGAATCCCTTGCCAAGCGGATCGGAAGAAGGATCGATCAGCATCATGACACGATGCCGCTGGTAATCGTGCAGAAGCGTCCATACGATCGGCAGACTGGCCGCTCCCGCCACGGCCATGCCAATGATGACCTTCCAAGCCAGCCCAGCCAGAAAAATAACATAAAAACCCGTAGCGGCCACCAGAAGCGCCGTTCCCAGATCAGGCTGTTTCATGATCAGTCCGGCCGGAATAGCCAGCAGCACCATAGCAACGGCATATTCCTTCCAGCCGATATGGCCGTCCCGCTTCTGGAAAAACCAAGCCAGCATCAACGGCAATGCAATCTTCATGATTTCGGACGGCTGAATGACGATCCCGATATTCAGCCAGCGACGTGCGCCTTTCTTGATCAGGCCGAACATCGCCACTGCGACAAGCAGCGCGATACCCACCGTATAAATCGGCACCGCAAAACGCATCAGGGTCTGGGGAGGTATGCTGGCCGCTATCCACATGATGATGAAACCGATAATAATGTTCCTCAGCTGATCTTCCAACCGCCCCGGAAAATCGATACCTGCCGAATACAGTGTAATAATTCCGACGGACATGATCAGGAAAACGATCAATGCCAGCTGACCGTCAAAAACGGCCAGCCATGTTTTCAGCTTGTTGCGAATCACATCCTGGTAAGGTGTATCCATCTGTATGTCACTCTTCGTCAGTATTTTCTTCTTCGGATATGGCCGGAGTCAGGATCGGTTGCAAGACTTCATCGGATTCTTCCGGATAATCGTCCGTTTCCGGCACCATATGCGTCGTCACGTCGGAAACCGGTTTCTTGCCCAGGAAGAAATAATCCATCGTCTTTCTGGCAATTGGCGCGGCAGCCGATGCACCGAACCCTGCATTCTCGACAATCAGTGCGATGACGATCTTCGGATTGTCCACCGGCGCGAATGCCGTATAAAGGGCATGATCCCGTTTGTGTTCCGCCAGTGTCGCCGCATTGTATTTCTCGTTTTTCCCGATCCCAATCACCTGTGCCGTCCCTGTTTTACCGCCCGACGCATAATCGGCTCCCCTGAATACACGGGCTGCCGTTCCCTCTTTCACCACACCGACCATCGCCCGCTTGATCACATCGATATTTTCCTGTTTCAGCTCCAGTCTGACGGTTTCTGTCACGACCGGTTTCCTTTCATGAGTCACCCCGTCCTCGATTTCCTTCACCAGATGCGGACGTGCGGCTGATCCGTTATTGACCAGAAGCGCCGTGGCATAGGCAAGTTGCAACGGCGTAAACGTGTTGTACCCCTGACCGATACCAAGTGAAATCGTCTCGCCGGCATACCATTTCTTCTGGTCGGGATTTCTGTAAGCATTCCGTTTCCATTCCGTCGAAGGCAGAATTCCTTTTCTCTCATGCGGCAAATCAATACCGATCTGTTCACCGAATCCGAACCGCTTCATGAAATCATGCATCGTATCAACTCCCATCTCGGCCGCAAGAATATAGTAATACGTATCACATGACTGGACGATGGACTTGTACATATCCACAATGCCGTGCCCGCCGACCTTGTCATCCCGGAAACGATGGTTGCCGTAATTGAAATAACCCGGATCGCTGATCGCCGCCTGCGGTGTACGGTATTCCATTTCCAGCGCAGCCAGCGCCATGAATGGCTTGTACGTCGAACCGGGTGGATAGGCACCGCGAATCGGCCGGTTGACCAGCGGCCGGTTGACCGACGTATTCAGTTCATCCCAGTTCTGCTGATCAATTCCGTCAACGAAAAGATTGGGATCGAATGTCGGTTTGGAGACATAGGCGAGAATTTCACCGGTTGCCGGATCCATGGCGATCAGGGCACCACGCCGTTTGCCGAAGGCTTCCTCGACAACCTTCTGAAGTTCGATATCGATCGACAGCACCAGATTGTTGCCCGGCACGGTCGAGCGCGAGGAAAGCATCCTGACGGCCCTTCCACTGGCCGACACTTCCATTTCCTCATATCCCGTCACACCATGCAGCACCCGCTCGTAACTCTTTTCGATCCCTTCCTTGCCGTAATGCGTTGTTCCCTGATAATTGGTCTCTTCATCTTCCGGCAAACGGTCGATATCTTTCTGACTGATACGTCCGATATAACCGATGGCATGGGCCGCCACCTCACCCAGCGGATACTGGCGGAACATGCGTGCCTGCACCTCCACTCCGGGAAAACGGTAACGCTGGACAGTGAAACGCGCCACTTCCTCATCCGTCAGTTTGGATTTCAGCACAATGCTTTCGAAACGCTTCGCTTCTTCCATGCGCCGCTTGAAACGTTTTCTTTCCCGTGCAGTGATATCGATAAACTGCGAAAGCTCGTCAATCACCTCATCAATCTTGCCTTCAGCCTTGGCCGGTGTGATTTCAAGCGTATAAGCGGAATAATTGTTGGCGAGCACCACACCATTGCGGTCAGTAATGATTCCACGCGACGGCATGGTCGGAACAATCGAAATCCGGTTTTCCTCCGCCTGTGCGACATAACTGCTGTGGCGAACGACCTGCAGCCACACGAAACGCAAAAGCAAAAGGAAAAAACAGAACAGTACGAAAACGGCCAGCGCCAAGATCCTGTTACGGAAAGACCTCAGTTCCCTGTCGGTATCGTTCAGATTCGCCATGACGTCCCCCTACCGGAATACGCATGCCGCAAAAACAGGAACACAGGCTCATTCCACCATTTGGCACACAGAAAAAATACAACCGGATTCATAAGGAACGATCCGGATCCGTATCGACGGAACGGCGCTGCGGAGACAGCAGGATGATGGTGACTACCGGCCATAACAGCGCACCGACACAGCTGTCTGTCAGATAAAGCCAGCTTGACGTACGCTGGTTGACGACAAACTGTACAGCCATCTGGACAAGCTGGGACGACAATAGCAGAAAAAGGATATACCACACCTGTTTTCTCAACGGGAACCAGAGTACACGACGATGCAATGTAATGGCAAAATAACTCAACAGCGTATAGGCTAGCGCATTTTCCCCGAGAAGAGTCGCATCGTTGACATCCATCAGCAGTCCCATGCAGAAAGCAATGCCGATACCGACGCGTCGCGGCTGGTGAATCCCCCAGAAAACCAGTACCAGCGCGACAAAATCGGGAACGCCGATCCAGTGTCCCCATGGCTGGAGATTCAGAAGAAAGGCGACAAACAAGCTGACTGCGATAAAAACCGGACTGACAGGCAGCAGAATACGTTCGGGAGTCTGTTTCATTGCACCGCCCATTACCTGCTCCCCGCCTCACCCTGTTTCGGAGTCTTTCTCTTTCTGGTCGCGACCGTTTTGTCATCGGAAGTCGGCCGCGGAACAACGGCCGTATCGGACAGCAAAATCAGCACCTGCCGGTTCCGGTTGATTCCGGCAACAGGTTCGCAAATGATATGGTCGAACGATCCGGTGGAATTGTCTCGTATCTGCGCGACCCTACCTACAGCCAGCCCTGGCGGGTATACCCCGTCAATTCCGGAAGTGACCAGCATATCGTCCGGAGCGATATCGGCATTGGCCATCATAAACCGCAATTCGAGATATCCCGACAGTCCTCTTCCATAGGCAACACTCCGCTCGCCACTGCGCACATTCAGGACGGGAATGGCATGATCCTTGTCGGTCAGAAGCGTCACCTCGCATGTCGTCAGATAGACTTCCGTCACTTGGCCGATCACCCCTTTTTCATCAATAACCGGTTGCCCCAGAAGAACGCCGTGTCTCGATCCCCTGTTCAGCACAACCTTGCGGACAAAGACATTTCTGGCATCATAAAGAATCTCGGCCGGAACCGATTTGACGCCGACCCGCTTGCTCATGCCAAGCAGCTCGCGCAAATGTTCGTTCTCGTTTTCCAGCAGTTGCGCCCGTTGCAGCAACTGTGCATCCTGAATCTCTTTCTGGCGCATCTGGCTGACTCCATCGTGCAGCACTCTGGACGAAATCAGATACTCGCCAGCCACCTCGAACAGGTCTCGCGGAACCATGGCTGCACGCTGAACGGGATAAATCACCAGACCGATGACATAGCGCACCCTGCCAAGCACCTGCAAATGGGAATCGACGAAAAGCAGCACAATGGCAGCCACCACGAAAATGATGACTTTCACCCGTGCGGATGTTCCCTGCTTAAAAAGAGGCGGTGGTCCGTATTGCATCAGAAACTTACCGGATATGAAACGGAATCACGCAAGTGACACTGTTCACGCAGAAAGGCACACCAAACGTGCCCGTTCTTGCTCATTCATAGGAAAAAACTGTTTCGAATTCGTCGATTTTTTCAAGCGCAATGCCGCATCCCCTGACGACACAGGTCAACGGATCCTCGGCAATCAGAACCGGCAAGCCCGTTTCTTCCATCAGCAGACGGTCGATATCATGAAGAAGCGCACCGCCTCCCGTCAGCATCATGCCTTTCTCGGCGATGTCCGCTCCCAGTTCCGGCGGAATCTGCTCCAGTGCGTTCTTGACGGCGGAAACGATATTGTTCAGCGGATCGGTCAAGGCCTCGAGAATTTCATTGCTGGAAACGGTAAACGCACGCGGAATCCCTTCCGACAAATTGCGCCCCTTGACTTCCATTTCCTTGATTTCCGTACCCGGGAAAGCGGAACCGATATTTTTCTTGATCGCTTCTGCCGTCTGTTCGCCAATCAGCATGCCGTAATTGCGGCGGATGTAATTGACGATCGCCTCATCGAAACGGTCGCCGCCGACACGGATCGATCCCTTGTACACCATACCGCCCAGCGAAATGATGCCGACTTCGGTCGTACCGCCACCGATATCGACGACCATCGAACCGGTCGCCTCGGAAATCGGCAATCCCGCCCCCAGTGCCGCCGCCATCGGTTCCTCGATCAGATACACTTTCGAGGCGCCGGCACCCAGCGCCGATTCGCGAATGGCACGGCGTTCCACCTGTGTGGAACCGCAGGGAACGCAAATGATGATGCGCGGCGAAGGGCGGAAGAACTTGGAATTGTGCACCATGCGGATAAACTGTTTCAGCATCTGTTCGGTCACGGTGAAGTCAGCGATTACGCCATCCTTCATCGGCCGGATGGCCTCGATATTGCCGGGGACTTTTCCAAGCATCTGTTTCGCTGCCCTGCCAACCGCCTGAATGCTTTTCTTGGCGCCGGAATGCCCGTCGTACCGGATAGCGACGACAGAAGGCTCGTCCAGAACAATGCCTGCATTTCTGACATAGATCAGCGTATTGGCCGTACCCAGATCAATGGCCAGATCATTTGAAAAATAACCGCGTAAAAATCCAAACATGAACAGTCCCGATATATAAAAATTCCGTATTCAAGATAACGGTTGAACCAGCAAAAACAGTTGAATTGCAAACTTCATATGCAAACATGCAATAACCGCACATTCTACCTTATAATTCTGGGGTTATTATCTGATGTTCAGCATGCAATTGCATCTCATTCCGAAATTTTTTTGTAACAATCGAATCATTCATTATGCCTCTTGAACTTTCCGATGTGGAACGCATCGCCCGGCTGGCCCAGCTGGAAGTTTCCGAAACCCAAGTAAAGAAAACAGCCGAACAGTTGAACAACATTCTCGACATGGTGGAACAGCTGCGTTCCGTCGACACGACAGGCATCGAACCGCTGGCCCATCCGATTTCGGCATTCAGGGATGATGTGGCCCTGAGACTGCGGGAGGACGCCATCACGGAAGAAAATCATCGGACTGAATATCAGGCTTGTGCACCGGCCGTCGGAAACGGGCTCTATCTCGTTCCCAAAGTCATTGAATAATGCGCAAGGGATACTCGTCCACTGCGACCCCTCCGAATTTTTAGCCGTTACCAACCCATGCATACCAAAACTTTATCGGAACTGTCTGCGCTTTTGCAGACGAAACAGATCTCTGCAACCGAACTGGCCGAACTGTTTCTGAAACGGATCGGCGAAAGCGAACTGAACGCTTTTTTGCACGTCGATGAATCGCTGACCCTGAAGCAGGCGGCCCTCGCCGACGAAAAAATCGCCAGAAACGAAGCGCATCCCTTAACCGGTGTTCCCATCGCCCACAAGGATATTTTCGTGACGAAAGACTGGCATTCCACGGCCGGCTCGAAAATACTGGCCGGTTACACGAGCCCGTTCAATGCCACTGTCGTACAGAAACTGCTCGACGCAGGCATGGTTAATCTCGGCAAGCTGAACTGCGACGAATTCGCAATGGGATCATCCAATGAAAATTCGTATTTCGGCCCAGTCAAAAATCCTTGGGACACCCGTGCCGTACCGGGTGGATCGTCCGGAGGATCAGCCGCCGCGGTGGCGGCGCGCCTGACGCCTGCCGCCACCGCAACGGATACCGGTGGTTCCATCCGCCAGCCATCCTCGTTCTGCGGCGTTACTGGCATCAAGCCGACCTATGGCCGTGTTTCCCGATTCGGCATGATCGCCTACGCTTCATCGCTGGATCAGGGTGGCCCGATCGCCAAAACAGCCGAAGACTGTGCCCTGTTGCTAAACGAAATGACCGGATTCGATCCGCAAGACTCGACCAGCCTTGAAAAAAGCGCGGAAGACTACACCCGTGAACTGGACAACCCGCTAAACGGCCTCCGTATCGGCGTGCCGCAGGAATATTTCGGCGAGGGACTTTCCCCGGAAGTGGAACAGCCGATCCGCGACGCCCTCAGGGAATTCGAGAAACTGGGCGCGAAACTCGTCGATATTTCCCTGAAAAACACTTCCCTGTGCATTCCGGTCTATTATGTCATCGCTCCGGCGGAAGCCTCTTCCAACCTCAGCAGGTTCGACGGCGTCCGTTACGGGTTCCGCGCGGAAAACTACACCGATCTTCAGGACATGTACCGCAAAACCCGTTCGGAAGGATTCGGTGAGGAAGTCCAGCGCCGCATTCTGGTCGGTACCTATGTTTTGAGTCACGGCTATTACGATGCCTACTACATCCAGGCCCAGAAAATCCGCCGCCTGATCGCAGAAGACTACAAAAACGCCTTTGCCGAATGCGATGTCATCATGGGTCCTGTCTCGCCGACCGTCGCATGGAACCTCGACGACAAGGTGGACGACCCGATAGCCAACTATCTGGGAGATATTTTCACGCTGTCGACCAATCTCGCCGGTTTGCCGGGCATGTCCATCCCGTGCGGATTCGGGCAAGGCGACCATGCCAGACGTCCCGTCGGGCTGCAACTGACCGGCAACTATTTCGATGAAGCGCGTCTGTTGAATGTCGCCCACCAGTATCAGAAAGTAACGGACTGGCATCTGAAATCACCGGTCTGATACGAAAAAACAGCCGGTCTACCGGCCGGCAAAACGAACATTTTCGACGGTACGAGCCGTCACACCATTAAAGGAAATACCATGCAGTGGGAAGTAGTCATCGGCCTTGAAACACATGCACAACTTTCAACCGTATCCAAGATTTTCAGCGGCGCCCCGACCAGTTTCGGCGCAGAACCCAATACACAGGCCTGCCCCGTCGATCTGGCATTGCCTGGTGTCTTGCCTGTCATGAATCGTGGCGCGGTTGAAAAAGCCATCCAGTTCGGCCTGGCCATCGGAGCGCAGGTCGCACCGGTTTCGGTTTTTGCACGGAAAAACTATTTTTATCCCGACCTCCCCAAAGGTTACCAGATCAGCCAGTTCGAAAAACCGGTTGTCATCGGCGGAAAAATCAACTGTGTCGTCGAGCAGAAAAGCAAAAACTGTTATATCAAGACCGTCAACCTGGCACGTGCCCATCTGGAAGAAGACGCCGGCAAATCCCTGCATGACGAGTTCGCTGACATGACCGGTATCGATCTGAACCGTGCCGGAACGCCTCTGCTCGAAATCGTGACAGAACCGGACATGCGCAGCGCCGCCGAGGCGGTCGCCTATGCCCGGGCGCTGCACTCGCTGGTTACCTGGCTGGGTATCTCGGACGGAAACATGCAGGAAGGTTCCTTCCGCTGCGATGCCAACGTGTCAGTCCGTCCCGCCGGTTCGGATGTTCTGGGCACCCGCTGCGAAGTCAAAAACCTGAATTCCTTCCGCAATCTGGAAGATGCCATCAATTACGAAGTCGAACGCCAGATCGAACTGATCGAAAGCGGTGGAAAAGTCGTGCAGGCGACTCGCCTTTACGATCCGGACAAACGCGAGACACGTGAAATGCGTACCAAGGAAGATTCCGATGATTACCGCTATTTTCCCGATCCCGATCTGCCTCCGCTCGTCATTTCATCCGAATGGATCGAACGTGTCAGAAGCGGCATGCCCGAACTGCCAGACGCCATGCGGGAACGTTTCATCGCCGATTACGGCTTGCCGGAATACGATGCGACCGTTCTGACCCAGTCCAAGGCAATGGCGTCCTATTACGAAAAGCTGGTTGCACTGACGGGAAAACAACTGGCCAAACAGAACGCCAACTGGCTGATGGGTGACGTTTCTTCCGCACTGAACCGTGAAGGAATCGATATCTCGGAAGTCCCTGTCACCTCTGAACAGCTGTCCCTGCTGATGAAACGGATTGCAGACAATACCATCTCCAACAAGATCGCCAAGGAAATTTTCAGCGTCCTATGGGAAACGCATCCGGCCGAACCGGATGCCGTCGACAAGATCATTGACGCCAAGGGACTGAAACAGATTTCGGACACCGGCGCCATCGAGAAAATCATTGACGAGGTATTAGCGAACAATGCACGATCTGTCGAGGAATTCCGGGCAGGCAAGGAAAAGGCATTCAATTCGCTTGTCGGCCAAGTCATGAAAGCGACCCGCGGCAAAGCCAATCCAGCACAGGTCAATGAACTGCTCCACAAAAAACTCGCTGGATAGCAGGAATTTTGTTCCGAAAAGGCCTGCAATATGCAGGCCTTTTTTGCAGATTCCTGCGATAACCTCACTCCCTGTAGCCGTCATTGCGTTCCAGAAGATTCTCGAATTCCGCAGCCGTCAGCGGCTCCGAGAAAAGATAACCCTGCCGTAAAATCAAAAAACGCCCGGACACCGGATGGCAATCCTGAAAACGGATGACGCAAATCGCCGGAAACGGCGCTGGAAAATCCGGGAAAAAACAGGCGACCGCAAGACAACCGGCGGCAGATATGCCACCCGCCGGAACGGAAAGTGGATCAGTCCGGCAACCCGTCGATCCTGCTGCCGGATTTCAGACCGTTCCTGTCAAACCATCCGGCATTCATTTCCAGTGCATAACGGATCCATCCGGCACTGCAATGCGAATCGGTCGTAAACGGTTTCATTTCCTCAATATTAACGATAACACCTGCATGATCAATAAACGCTACAGAAAGCGGAATGGCGGTATTTTTCATCCACATGCACGATTTGACCGGCCGGTCGAACACAAAAAGCATACCATTATTTTCAGGAAGTTTTTTCCGGTACATCAATCCCCGCTTCCGTTGTGCATCGGTAGCTGCAATCTCCGCATGGATAATCTGCCCTCCGGCTTTCAGATAGGCTGTCCCGAAACGGACACTCTCCTGACCGGCAGCCATACTCTCCGTCAGTGGAGACAACGCCATAATGACAGCAAAAACAACAATACCGAACTGCGACATGCCTATTTTCCTTTTTACAAAAAATCAATTCAAAAACGACACCGCCCACTATATAAAAAAGCGGGATTTTATCCCGCTTTTTTATAACCTGAAAGAAACTGTTATTTGGCCGGTTTTTCAGCTGGAGCCGGAGCTGCCACTTTTTCTTTAGTATTGACTTCTTGCTTTACCGTTTTTTGGGCAGATGCTTTTTTGGCCTTTTTGGTTTTTTTGGCAGGCGCCGCCTTTTCGGCTACAGGTGCCGGAGCGCCCTTTTCAGCTGCCGGAGCCGCCTTTTCGGCAGGAGCGGGAGTAGCAGCGAAAGCTGCGGAAGCGAACAGACCGGAAATCAGGATAGCGATCATTTTTTTCATGATTAAGTTCCTTTACTTTTTGATTTTCGATGTTGACAGTAATCTTGGACGGATCACGATCGTTCTAACGAACGGCCTGCCATTACGGTTGACTGTATTTGCCGGCAAATGTGTAACAGTTGTAACAATCTTCTCCTGTCTTGTCCCCTTTTTTCCGGAACCGTGTTTTTCCGATCATTTCTCCCGTACCGGCAAGACAGGATAATCGGTATACCCTCCGCTGCCACCAGTATAGAAAGTGGTACGGTCAGGCACATTGTAGGGCCCGCCCTGTGCGATACGTTCAACCAGATCGGGATTGGCAATATACAAACGTCCGAAACCGACCGCATCGGCAAGCCCGCTTTTGACTGCCGCTTCTGCTCTCTCCGGAGTATATTCCCCTGCATAGATCAAAACACCTGAAAAAGCGTCACGGATCTTTTTCTTGAATGTATCCGTCAGTGAAATACCGCCTACCCAGCTCGGTTCGGCAACACTCAGATAGGCAATTCCGCGCTTGCTGAATTCATCGGCCAGATAAAGCGCCATCTGTTCCGGCTCCGCATCGGCAATACCATTGATATTGAAATACGGAGATATTCTGACACCGAGTTTTCCCTTGTCGACCACCTCCAGCATCGCGTCAAGCACTTCCAGCGTCAATCTTGCACGGTTGACCAGAGAACCGCCGTATCTGTCCGTCCGCCGGTTGGTATTGGTTGCCTGGAATTGCTGGAGCAGATATCCGTTTGCGGCATGCTCCTCGACAAAATCGAAACCGGCCCTGACTGCACGTGCAGCCGAGTCACGATATTGCCCGACGATCTTTCCGATTTCTTCTACTGTCAGCGCCCGCGGCCTGTCGCAGGGAACGAAAGCGTGCTTCCCGTCCTCCTGTACGATATTGCATTTCGCGCCTTCCGCCGCAATGGCCGAAGGCGCTACCGGAGCCCCACCGTTTTCCTGGAAATAGGCATGCGACATCCGCCCGACATGCCATAACTGGGCCGATATTTTCCCACCCCTAGCATGAACTGCATCAACAACCTTTTTCCATCCGGCTTCCTGTGCATCCGTATAAAGTCCAGCAGATCCTGCATATCCCTGCCCGGAACGGGATATTTGCGTCGCCTCGGAAACAATCAATCCTGCAGACGCACGCTGTGCGTAATATTCGGCATTCATTTCCGTCGGAATATTATCGGGTTCTGCCGTCCGGCAACGGGTAAGCGGCGCCATCACGATACGATTGGCCAGTTTGACATCGCCCATAATCAAGGGCGTCAGCAACTTCAGTTCCATTGTGATCTCCTTTCGTCATATCTCACAGTTGACATCCTCCACGCCCTGAAGGAAGTGGATTCCTGCTATGTTCAGGCTGTTG
>CAZRQR010000039.1:0-15022 GCA_964602435.1 uncultured Oxalobacter sp. | reverse complement strand
AGGATACAGCGAGTTTTTCCCGAAATTTAGTAAAATGTCTCTTTTTACCGGCATTTCTGGTTTATAGTGTGTCGTTTTTCGTCTGACTCGTCTTTTTTTCTGCAAACTAATGAAAAACATCCGTAATTTTTCCATTATCGCTCATATCGACCATGGCAAATCGACGCTCGCCGACCGAATCATCCAGTTGTGCGGCGGTCTGTCGGATCGTGAAATGGAAGCGCAGGTACTGGATTCCATGGATCTGGAAAGGGAACGGGGCATTACCATCAAGGCACAGACAGCGGCCCTGAATTACAAGGCGCGTGACGGACAGGTCTATAACCTGAATCTCATCGATACGCCGGGGCATGTCGATTTCAGTTATGAGGTCAGCCGGTCCCTTTCGGCCTGTGAGGGGGCGCTTCTGGTTGTGGACGCCTCACAGGGTGTGGAAGCGCAGACGGTGGCGAACTGTTATACGGCGCTGGACCTGAATGTGGAAGTCGTGCCGGTTCTGAACAAGATCGATTTGCCGTCAGCCGATCCGGACAATGCACGGTCTGAAATCGAGGACGTGATCGGTATCGAGGCGACCGATGCCATTCTGTGTTCCGCCAAGACCGGGGAAGGTGTCGAGGATATTCTGGAAGCGATCATCGCGCGGATTCCGCCACCGCAAGGCGGTCCGGATGCGCCGTTGCAGGCACTGATCATTGATTCTTGGTTCGACAATTATGTCGGTGTCGTCATGCTGGTGCGCATCAAGAACGGTATCCTGAAACCGAAGGAAAAAATCCGGCTGATGGCGACCGGGTCGGAATATCTGGTGGAAAATGTCGGTGTTTTTTCGCCGCGTTCACAATCGAGGGAATCCCTGTCGGCCGGACAGGTCGGTTTTGTCATTGCCGGTATCAAGGAACTGAAGGCTGCCAAAGTCGGCGATACGATCACACTGGCGTCCCGCCCCGCTAGCGAGCCGCTTCCGGGGTTCAAGGAAGTGCAGCCGCAGGTTTTTGCCGGATTGTTCCCGGTTGAAGCCAATCAGTACGATGCCTTGCGAGATTCGCTGGAAAAACTGAAACTGAACGATGCGTCGCTGCAGTATGAGCCTGAAGTTTCACAGGCGCTGGGATTCGGTTTCCGTTGCGGTTTCCTCGGCCTGTTACATATGGAGATCGTGCAGGAGCGGCTGGAGCGGGAATTTGGCATGGACCTGATTACCACTGCACCGACCGTCGTGTATGAAGTCGTGCTGAAAAACGGCGATGTGCTGAAAGTGGACAATCCGTCCAAGATGCCGGATCCGGGACGGATCGAGGAAATCCGCGAGCCGATCGTCACGGTCAATCTGTATATGCCGCAGGAATATGTCGGGCCGGTCATGACGCTGTGTAACCAGAAGCGGGGCATCCAGATGGATATGCATTATCATGGCAAGCAGGTCCGGCTGACTTACGAATTGCCGATGGCGGAAATCGTACTGGATTTCTTCGACAGGATGAAGTCCATTTCGCGCGGATATGCGTCAATGGAATACGAATTCAAGGAATACCGCGCTTCCGACGTCGTGAAGGTCGATATGCTGATCAACGGCGATAAGGTTGATGCCCTTGCCATTATCGTGCATCGCGCCAACAGCCAGTTCCGTGGCCGTGCCGTGGCGGCGAAGATGCGTGAACTGATTCCACGTCAAATGTTCGACGTGGCTATCCAGGCGGCGATCGGTTCGACAATCATTTCACGCGAGAACGTGAAAGCCTTGCGCAAGAATGTGCTGGCGAAATGTTATGGCGGCGATATCACACGCAAACGCAAGTTGCTGGAAAAGCAGAAGGCAGGCAAAAAACGGATGAAGCAGGTCGGTTCGGTGGAAGTGCCGCAAGAAGCGTTCTTGGCTATTTTACAAGTGGATGAAAAATGAACATGCAGTCTTTGCTGGGTAATTTCGCCCTGATCCTTTTCATATTGATGGTGGTCTCGGGAGTTATCTGGTTTTACGACAAGCTGGTGCTTGCCAGGAAACGGAAAGCGGCAGCGGAAGCCGCGTTGGCGGCTTTCGATGAACGCAATGCGAAACTGAAAGCGCAGGGAATCGCGGTGGACGAGTCGGGACGCGCGACACTGAAAGAAAAACTGATGAAACGTCCGTTGTGGGTGGAATATTCCGGCAGTTTTTTCCCGGTCATTGCCGCCGTGTTCTTCATACGCTCGTTTCTGTGGGAACCGTTCCGTATTCCGTCGAGTTCGATGGTGCCGACTCTCCAGATCGGGGACATGATTCTGGTCAGCAAGTACAGTTACGGAATCCGTCTGCCGGTCGTGAACAAGAAGATAATCGGTCTTGGCGATCCGCAGAAAGGGGATGTGGTGGTTTTCAAGTTTCCGAAAGATACATCTCTCGACTATATCAAGCGGGTGGTCGGTGTCGGTGGCGACCGGGTGGAATACCGTAACAAAAAACTGATTATCAATGGGGTGGAATCGAAGTACCAGCCACTGGGCGATTATCTCGATACGGAAAGCCTGACCTATTCGAAAGAGTTCAGGGAAGATCTGGCGGGAACGGATGTGCGCCATCATATTCTGAATGACGATCGTGCGCCCAATTATGTACCGCATCCGGACCGTTTCCCGAACCGGAACATGTGTACCTATAATGTGGAAGGATTCGCCTGTACGGTGCCGCAGGGATATTATTTCATGATGGGAGACAACCGGGACAACAGTCTCGACAGCCGTTACTGGGGGTTTGTCCCGGATGAAAATATTGTCGGAAAAGCTTTTCTTGTCTGGATGAATCTGGGTGACATGACGCGGATCGGCGGTATCCGGTAAGGAATTGCCGACAGGATGAAAACCGCTTTGCACGAAAATGACGTGTCAGGATTGGTGATGATGAATCTGAAAATACTGCAGGACAGGATTGGCTACACTTTCCGCGAGCCGGACTTGCTCCGGCTCGCGATGACGCACCGGAGTTACAGCAGCCATCACAATGAGCGGCTTGAATTCCTGGGGGATTCACTTCTGAACTGTGTGACGGCAATCAATCTTTATGGGCGTTTTGCAAGCCTGAACGAAGGCAGTCTTTCCCGTCTGCGCTCCAGTCTGGTCAGGCAGCAGGCCCTGTATGAAATAGCCCGAAAGCTGGAACTGTCCAGTTTCCTGCAACTGGGTGAGGGAGAGTTAAAAGCGGGGGGATTCAAGCGACCGTCCATACTGGCGGATGCGATGGAAGCCCTGTTCGGCGCGGTTTTTCTGGATTCGGATTTCGATACAGTCAGACAGGTCATCACCTGGCTTTTTGCGGACATGATGAAAGAACTTGATCCGGAAACGTACGGAAAGGATGCGAAAACGCAATTGCAGGAATACCTGCAGGGGCATAAGATGGCATTGCCTGAATATCATGTCGTTGCAACACGCGGTGCGGCCCATAATCAGGAATTCGAGGTCGAATGCGTGATCGGGAAGTTCGATATCCATGTGTATGGAACCGGAAGCAGCCGGCGTGCCGGCGAGCAGGAAGCGGCCAGAAAGGCGCTTGCCGAAGTGACGGATGCCATGAAAGACCGGAAAACAGGAGCTTCCGGAAAACAGAAAGAGAAACGGATGAAAACGATCGGTGTTTCGGCATCTCGGCAGGAAACTTCTGCCGATTGAGCGATACTCGCCTTCCACCTTTCACAAAATGAGGTTGATATCATGACAGACCAGAAAGACAGCCATTTCCGTTGCGGTTATATCGCGGTTATCGGCCGCCCGAATGTCGGTAAGTCCACGCTGATGAATGAACTGATCGGCGCCAAGGTCAGCATTACTTCCCGGAAGGCACAGACGACCCGCCACCGTATCATGGGGATCCAGACGGATGACGACGCACAATTCGTTTATATCGATACGCCCGGTTTCCAAACACGATACAACAATGCCTTGAACAAGAATCTGAACAGGACGGTCAGGGATACCCTCTCCACGGCGGATGTGATCGTTTTTGTCGTGGATGCCGTGGGTTACGGTCCGGCGGACCAGCAGGTGTTGGATCTGATACCGGAGAATGTCCCGACGATTCTGGCCATCAACAAAACGGATAAAGTGAAGGAAAAGGCGGAGTTGATTCCGTTTGCCGAAAAAATCGCGGCGCTGCGCGATTTCACAGCTATTGTCCCGGTATCCGCACGGCAGCGTTTCCAACTGAACAGGCTGGAAGAGGAAATCAGACATCTTTTGCCGGAAAACCCGCCGTTTTTCTCGCCTGACGATGTGACGGACCGCAGCGAGCGTTTCATGGCAGCGGAAATCATCCGTGAAAAGATATTCCGTTATACGGGTGATGAGTTGCCCTATACCAGTACGGTCGTGATCGAGCAGTTCGAGCGCAAGGAAAAAATCTGCCGTGTTTTCGCCGCCATTTTAGTGGAACGCGATGCGCACAAGGCGATGATCATCGGCTACAGGGGAAAGAAACTGAAAGAAATTTCCACGGAAGCCCGTCTGGATATGGAAAAGATGTTCGGTGTGCCCATTTATCTGGAAATCTGGGTCAAGGTCAAATCCGGCTGGGCGGATAATGAGGCGGGTTTGAGAGCTTATGGTTACGAGTAGGGCCACCGCATATTGAAGAAGGCGAGTCGATGTATCCGGATGGAACCGATGAAAATGAAGCATCGCTGAATGGCGAAACGGAAATGTCCGCAGCCGAGCATGTGGCACCGTACCGTTCTTCCGTTCCGAAACCGGGAACGGGTATGCGGGTTGTCGGGCAGCCCGGTTTTGTCCTGCACAGTTACGTGTATCGTGAAAGCAGTCTGGTTATTGATGTTTTCACGCGCGATTACGGCAGGGTGGCGCTGGTGGCGAAAGGGGCAAAGCGGCCCGCTTCCCGTCTGAGAGGCGTTTTGCAGACGTTTCAGCCGCTTTCCATCGGCTGGTCGGGGAAATCCGAGTTGAGAACCCTGACATCGGCCGAGTGGGTCGGCGGCATGATTCCGCTGGAAAGTTCCGCATTGCTGTACGGGTTTTATCTGAATGAGCTGCTGATCCGGTTGCTGGCCCGGGAAGATCCTCATCAGGGGCTGTTTGAACAGTATGTCCGGGCACTGACCCGTCTGGCGACTTCCGAATCGGCGCAGACAGTCCTCCGGATTTTCGAACTGGCGCTTCTGAAGGAAACGGGCGTGGCGGCCGATCTATCGGTCAATGCGAAAGACAGGCGTCCGGTCAAACCGGACGGTGTTTATGTGGTCGATCCGGAAAACGGTCCGCGTTTCGCAACGCTGGCGGACAACGCTCCCCGTGTTTCGGGAAAAACGCTGCTTGACATGGTCAACGAGGATTATTCCGATCCGCAGACCCAGCTGCAAAGCAAGCTTCTGATGCGTTTTCTGCTGGCACACTATCTGGACGGTGTTCCCCTGCAGACACGGAAGATACTGATAGACCTGCGCCAACTGTGACAAAAAGGGTAAACTAGACCCATATTTCTCGTTCTCTTATTGCTTTAGCCTATGATTTTCAATGAAACGAATGGCCCTGGTATCGAACTGGGCGTCAATATCGACCATATCGCCACATTGCGCAATGCAAGGGGCACTTCCTATCCTGATCCGGTCATGGCGGCTCTGATGGCAGAGGAAGCGGGAGCGGATGCCATTACGCTGCATTTGCGGGAAGATCGTCGGCATATCAAGGATGCGGATGTCCGGGCCATCCGGCCGCTTCTGGTGACACGGATGAATCTGGAATCGGCCATCACTTCCGAAATGATCGATTTCGCCTGCGAGATCAGGCCGCAGGATGTCTGTCTGGTTCCGGAACGCAGGGAGGAACTGACGACGGAAGGCGGACTGGATATCGTCCGTTATTTCGATATCGTCCAGTCGGCTGTTGAACGGCTGACAGATGCCGGCATTCGTGTCAGTCTTTTCATCGATCCGGAAGAAGAACAGATTATCGCTTCCCATGAGGCGGGTGCGCCTGTCATCGAATTGCATACCGGGAGATATGCCAATGCGTTCGATGCAGCTTCGGCAGAACATGAACTGGAGCGCATACGCGAAGGCGTGAAAGAAGGAACACGGCATGGCCTGAAAGTCAACGCGGGGCATGGCCTGCATTATGAGAATGTCGTGCCGGTTGCGAAAATTGAGGGAATTGCCGAGCTGAATATCGGCCATTCCATTGTGGCAAGAGCCGTTTTCTCGGGATGGAAAAAAGCGGTGTCCGACATGAAGGCGTTGATTGTCGGGGCAAGACGGCCGGCTGGAAACGGATCGTTGTGACGGTGAAAACGACATGATTTACGGTATCGGAACCGATATGATTTTGATTACGCGGCTGAAAGCGGCACTGGAAAGACATGGCGACCGTTTTGCTGAAAAAATTCTGGGGCCTGAGGAAATGCAGCGTTATCTTCATCGCAAGGCAAAGATCGAATTGAGGGGGTTGCGGTATCTTGGGACGCGTTTTGCCGCCAAGGAAGCCTTTTCCAAGGCGTTGGGACTTGGAATGAGAATGCCGATGACCTGGCGTTCCATGCAGCTCCTGAATGCACGCAGCGGCAAACCGGAAGCGGTTTGCAGCGGCAAGCTGAAAGAACATATGAAAAAGCTGGGTTTGAAGGCACAGGTATCGGTAACCGATGAGGCGGATTATGCTGTGGCATTCGTCGTCATCGAACAGGTAAATGACTGAAAACATCGACTGACAGGATAAAAACATGTTATCTGCGAAAAGTATCTTATTGAGTGGCAAAAGAAACAGCTACGGTCCCGTTATGCTGGATGTGATCGGTTTGCGTCTTCTGGAGGAAGATATCCGGAGAATCCGTCATCCGCTGACAGGCGGCGTCATCCTGTTTGCGCGCAATTACCAGAACAGGGAACAGCTGATGGCACTGACCCGTGCCATCCGCAAGGAACGCCCCGATATCCTGATCGCCGTGGATCATGAGGGAGGACGTGTCCAGCGGTTCCGTTTTGATGGATTTACCCGTTTGCCTCCCATGCGGGAGTTGGGAAAAATGTGGGAAAGCAATCAGGCCGAGGCTTCCCGGGCCGCTATGGCAACAGGTTATGTCCTTGCATCGGAACTGAGGGCTTGCGGCATCGATTTTTCATTCACGCCGGTGCTGGATCTGGATTATGGCGTTTCAACCGTTATCGGCGACCGGTCGTTCCATCGTGATCCGAATGTCGTTACCGCTCTGGCGAAAAGCCTGAATTACGGATTGTCGCTGGCCGGGATGGCCAATTGCGGCAAGCATTATCCCGGACACGGATATGCAGCAGGCGATTCCCATACGGAAATGCCTGTGGACGACCGTTCACTGGACGACATACTTGCCGCGGATGCCGTTCCGTACAGGGGGCTTGGCATGAGTTTGGCAAGTGTCATGCCGGCACATGTGATTTATCCGAAAGTGGATGCTATGCCTGCCGGTTTTTCGAAAAAATGGCTGTCGATCCTGAAAAACGATCTGGAATTCGATGGCGTGATTTTCAGTGACGATCTTAGCATGGAAGGGGCCAGTGTGGCCGGAGATATTGTCTCGCGGGCAAAAGCGGCGCTGGATGCCGGTTGCGATATGGTGCTTGTCTGCAATTCTCCTGCCCGGGCGGATGAACTGTTGTCCGGTTTGCCGTTGCTGTCGGAAGAAGCCATGCGCGAGTGTACAACCAAAATCGGCAGTCTGGTGCCGAAAATGCCGGCACTGGACTGGGATACACTTCAGGCGGAAAAGCGCTACCGGCGTGCACGCGCCATTGTCGAGGCGATTGCGCAGGACTGAAGGAAGTATGTCGGAGGAAAATCGAAACGGTTCTGCGCAGCAGGATACGGAAGCGCAGGCCGGCGGTGTGTCTTCACCGGAACAGGATGTGTTAAGCGCCGTCAGGCAATTGCCTCATTTGCCGGGGGTTTACCGTTTTTTCGACAAAAACGGCAAGTTGCTCTATGTGGGAAAAGCGCGGGATCTGATCCGACGGGTCAGTACGTATTTCCAGAAGACGTCGTCGTCTCCGCGCATTGCCATGATGGTCGAGCGTATCGCACGCTTGGAAACGACGGTGACCCGCAGTGAAGTGGAGGCATTGCTGCTTGAAAGCAACCTGATCAAGACACTTCATCCGCACTACAACATCATTTTCAGGGATGACAAGTCCTATCCCTATCTGAAGATAACGGGACAGCGTTTCCCGCGTGTGGTGTATTACCGGGGAGCGGTTGACCGGAAAAACCAGTATTTCGGACCTTTTCCCAATGCTTCAGCCGTTCGGGAAACGATCCAGATTCTGCAAAAGGTTTTCCGGTTGAGAACATGCGAGGACAGTGTTTTCAAAAACCGGACCCGGCCCTGTCTTCTTTATCAGATCGACCGTTGCAGCGGCCCCTGTGTCGGTCTGATTACCGACGAGGATTACCGGCGCGATGTCGGCGATGCTGCGCGTTTTCTGCGAGGCGGGCAAACTGCCGTACTGGGTGAATTGCAGGAAAAGATGGAGGGCCATGCGGCAAGGCTTGAATTCGAGGAGGCTGCTTCCGTCCGTAACCGGATCGCGGCCCTTTCACAGGTTTTGCAGCAGCAAAGTATGGAAGCGGATAATGATGCCGATGTGGATATCATTGCCGTCGTCGTGAAAGAAGGGCGCGCCTGCGTCAATCTGGCGATGGTCAGAGGCGGGCGCCATCTGGGCGACAAGACTGTTTTCCCAGGTAATATGGGCAATGCTGTCGATCATGAAGGCGACGAGCCTGAAATCCAGGTTCTGAAGGCGTTTCTGGCACAGCATTATATCGACGGACAGATTCCCGGAACCCTGATACTGGGTCAGGAACTGGACGATCCCCAATTGCTCATGGCACTTTCTGGACAATGCGGTCACCGGATACATCTGGTTTTCCAACCTCAGGGACAACGACGTTTCTGGCTGGAAATGGCGCAGAAAAACGCTGCAATCGCGCTGGACAGGATTCTTTCGCAGTCGGATCTTCAGCTTTCCCGTGTCAGGGCATTGATCGGGCTGATGGGGCTGGATATCGATAATCCCGACGATTTGCGTATCGAAGCGTTCGATATCAGCCATACACAGGGAGAAGCGATTCAGGCTTCATGCGTCGTTTTTCATCATTGTGCAATGCAAAACAGTGAATATCGGCGTTACAATATCGCAGGAATCACGCCCGGGGACGATTATGCCGCCATGAAACAGGTGCTGGCACGGCGTTACGAAAAACTGGTCGGTCATGAGGACCTGATGCCGCATATTGTTCTGGTGGATGGAGGCAGGGGACAGGTTGCGATGGCTTCCCGCGTGTTTGTGGAGCTCGGGCATGATCTCGGCAGGATTGTCGGGGTTGCCAAGGGCGAAGGCCGGAAAGTCGGTCTGGAGACACTTGTTTATGCAGATGGCCGCTTGCCGCAGGAACTTGGCAAGGAATCAGGCATTCTGATGCTGATCGCACAGATCCGTGACGAGGCGCACCGTTTTGCAATTACCGGCATGCGTTCGAAACGAGACAAGAAAAGGCATGCATCGCGTCTGGAAGAAATCGGGGGTGTCGGTGCCAAAAGAAGGCAGAGGCTTCTGGTACGTTTCGGAAGCGTTCGTGGCATTGCCGATGCATCAGTAGACGATTTGGCGACAGTGGAAGGGATTTCATACCGTCTCGCCCAACAGATATACGATCAGTTGCATTAGAATAACGCCTTGTATTTTTTAATGTTCTTTGCGATATGAAAGTACAGACCATTGGTGGAATCTGCAAGAATCAAACTATGCCGTTCAATTTGCCTATTTTTCTGACTTGGCTGAGAGTCGCACTCGTCCCTTTGCTGGTAGGGGTTTTTTATTTGCCGGAAAACTGGGTGTCTCTTTATGCGCAAAGTCTGGCAGCGGCGCTCATTTTCATCGTGGCCGCCATTACGGACTGGATTGACGGTTATCTCGCCAGAAAATGGAACCAAACGTCCGCATTCGGGGCTTTTCTGGATCCGGTCGCAGACAAGCTGATCGTCGCCGGGTCGCTGCTGGTGCTGGTCCAGCTGGGGCGGGTCAGTGCCATTCTGGGATTCATCATTATCGGGCGTGAAATCGCCATTTCCGCATTGCGGGAATGGATGGCAAAAATCGGGGAATCACGGTCGGTTGCGGTCAGTTCTCTGGGCAAGGTCAAGACCATCGCCCAGATGATTGCCATTCCGATGCTCCTGTTCCATGACAAACTGTTCTATGTCATCGATACGGGACTCATCGGTACCTGCCTTCTGGTGATCGCAGCGATCCTTACCGTTGTATCGATGCTGTATTATTTGCGCAAGGCGTGGCCACTGATGAAGTAAATTGGATACAGGGTCTTGACAGATTCAGGGCAAGTGCTAGAATGCACTTCTCTAATGCGGGAGTAGCTCAGTTGGTAGAGCGCAACCTTGCCAAGGTTGAGGTCGAGAGTTCGAGACTCTTCTCCCGCTCCAAGTCTTCATCGCATTCTGAAGAATTGGGACCGGTTTTTTGGTGGATGCAGTTTGTCTGTCAGTTGTCGTTTGGTGAACGTGATGCGGGAGTAGCTCAGTTGGTAGAGCGCAACCTTGCCAAGGTTGAGGTCGAGAGTTCGAGACTCTTCTCCCGCTCCATACAGCGTTTTTCTTCCGGTTCCGCGTTTTTTCGGTTTTGCATCCTTTTTGATGGCAGGATAGCAAAGTGGTTATGCAGCGGCCTGCAAAGCCGTAGACGTCGGTTCGATTCCGTCTCCTGCCTCCATTTATAATCAATCACTTATCTTCATTGACAGTCTTTTGTTTGTCCTCCATGCCGAAAAGACTTTTCGGCATGAGTGGATCAATCACTTCTTTTTTGTCCCGTCGATAAATCGTTGTCGTGTTGATGTTACGGTGCCCAAGGAGTTTCTGAGCGGCAGTTTGTGTGTCCGAATCGGTCGCCGGTTTTGCGCGAATATCTTTAAACTGAAAGCGGTTGAATGCAATTCCTTTTTCTTTCGCATCCAGTTCAGCCATATCTCTGGCGTGATCGAAATGTTGATATCCTCCACGCCCGGAAGGACGTGGATTCCTGCCATGTTCAGGCTGTCGCCTGAATCATTTCGGTGGGTTCCTGCTTCAACGGGCGGCCTGACTGCACCATCCCTCCACAGGCAAGAACGGCGTGCCCCGCCGCTAAAATATTACGAGCGCCGTTTACTTTTTTCACTGATCTTGCATGATTTTTTCACGCAGAATGGAATTGACACGACTTTGCCACCCACGCCCGGTTGCCCTCAACGCTTCCAGCAAGTCAGCATCCAGCCGAATGGATGTACTAACCTTGGCACGCTCTGCATAAGGACGTCCCCTGGGACGTTTTTTGGATAATGCAGCAAATTGCTCCGGAGTAAAGAACTCACTGGCAGGTTTGGCCTTCTTGAATGCGTCTTCATCCCATTCCGGATTTTCCTGATCGGCCATAATGCCGGCATTGATCGCATCATCTTCTTCCGGAGTTGGCAAAATAACGATACGACCAGATCTGGTTTTAACTGTCTTTGGCATATTTGTTGACCTCTCTCTTGTTAGCCTTCCTCAAACTAATAAAACGGATAGTTCGGGTATCTGGCATACAGAATATCAGCATGTGAAGCCTTTCCCCAATGAACCCAAGCGCCTGATAGCGGCGTTCCGGATAGGCTTTCCGGGTATCTTCCTGAATCAACGCTGTCTCTCACTCAAACCATTGCGCATCGGTTAACAAAAGACCGTGTTTCAAAAGATTACTCGCATTTTTGGCGGGATCAAATTCGTATTTCATGTTTTTATTGTATATACATTAAATAACCATGTCAAATATTTATTGTGCATACAATAAATTCCTGAACAAGCGCTCTTAAACATCGGACAGTTACAGTGTCTTTCCGAACTTCTCATGATGCTTTCAGGTCATCAAGATGTCAACTTGATCCAGCAAAAGCGCTAAAATGATACCTATGAGATCACTACGCATACATCATAGAAAGCGTATCAGGAAAAACCGCGCTCATTATTGTGGCGGTATATCGGCAAATTCATCGAAACACCCAAAGTGTGCAGCTGCTGGATGTGCGGCAATCCTAGACGCCACAAGAGAGGCAAAGAACGACTCACTGTGCAGGAGCGCCGATTCATGGAAATTGATATTGACGAAAAGAGTTAGATTCATCAACAGCTATTAGGAATTTCCGAATAACTGCTGATAACGGAGCAGATTACATGCTGGCAAGTTGTTGATATAGGTTTGAAACAGATGCGTTCCTGTTATGAAGTATGTCGGTCAGTGCCGTATTTGCAAAATGTCAGGGAGAGTGACTGGTTTGCAACAGTGTTGTTCCGGGAATGAATTGCTTGGTATACGGGATATGGAAACGCTGGTTTGCTCACCTGAATGAACGTTTCCATGAATATGGACTGTTGCGGTTCTGGATTGCTATGGAAAAAATTCCGGCTGCAAGCGGGATGGCCGGTTGTACAGGGGATTGTCCCAGTGGTATCAAGCTGACAGAACATATCTTTTTTCAGGTCGTGAAATCATTCGTCTGAAATCTGTAGCCGGGGTGATGTGTGTGTGGAGAGGAAATCAAAAAGCCGCCAGATACTGGATCTGACGGCTTTTTTATAAATCGGGACAAACTTTTTAGTTTGTAGCAATGACCGGCTGTACAACCTGTCCTTTCTTCGTGGGACGTCCCAGTCTTGGAACAATGAATGTCATGATAATGAAGGCAAGCAGTGACATTGTTCCGGAGATGGAGAAAGCGACGATCCAGCCAAAGTTGACAGCAACAGCAGCACCGACACCACCACCGAAGATGGATGCAACTGCCTTGGCAGCCCAGAAGCAACCATAGTTCTGAGCGGAGAAAGCGGTACCGAACAAATCTTGGTTAATGGCAGGGAACAGTGCATAGGAACCACCGGCGGTGAAGAATGCGACGGACAGCATCAGGATGAAGAACGGAACGCCCAGTGGAGAAACGATTCCGAACAGATACATGGCAACGCAGTTGACACCGAACATGATGGACAGGGTTTTATAACGACCGATCTTGTCGGAAACAGCACCCCAGAATGGACGGCAGCCACCGTTGAACAGGTTCTGCATCATGACGCAGATCGCCATTGTACCGGCAACAACACCCATCGAGCGGCCGAACGGTGCGGAGTTTGCAACCAGGAACAGGAAACCGAAGTTGACGGAGAAGAAAGACAGCCAGCAGAGCCAGAAGTGTTTGGTACGGAGCATTTCGCTTGTCTTGAAGTCTCTTTCGGTCGGAACCGGTTTTTTGGGTTTTGCGCCACCCGGGAAGCGGATGAAAAATGCGATGAGAATAATGATACCGCCCATGATGATACCGGTGATTTTCAATGCAGCCAGAACACCGAGATCAGGGTTGTGAATGATGTTTGTAATCAGCGGGAGGAAAGGCAGAACACCCAGACCGTAACCGGCAGCAGTAAAGCCGGAAGCCATACCGCGACGGTCAGGGAACCAGCGGTTTGCAGTGTTGATGGCAATACCGTAAACGATACCGACACCAGCGCCTGAGAACGTGTACAGGATATACAACATTGTGAGGTTTTGCGAATAACCCATACCGAACCAGCCGGCACCTACCATGAAACCACCAACGATCAGCGGGAGTTTTGGTCCCAGACGGTCAACGAAATAACCACCACCTGGCTGGGAAACAGACTGAATGACCTGAGAAAGGGTAAATGCTACTTGGACCGCAGCCAGAGAGACACCTAGGACACCCTGCATTGGTCTTGCATACAAAGTCCAGGAATACTGGACACCCGAAATCATGCACATCAATAGAACAGCGAGAACCAGATACCAGATACGCAGTCCACCGGCTTTTCTGGGATCTTCATTTTCGCGACTATCTGCAACTGCTGCAGCTGTACTCATTTTACGATTCCTCTATCAAGTTTACTTCTAGCAGGCGTTTTAAATGGCCACGTCACCAAGCTGGTTTCAGTGATTCCGTTTAAATACACCCCCCTTTTTTTGTGGGTTATATGATTTTTAATTACATAAAACAAAGTTCCACGTAACATATTGTAACAGCAGTTTAAAACGAGAAATCTTCTGAAAATGCGAAAGTTAAGTTCGTATTTTTTATATAAAATATGGTGAAAAATGCAGAACAGAGTAAAGAAAGAAGGATGGGAACATCGTGTTCCGGAAAAGGAAAAGTCGTTTTGTTTATTTTTAACTATATGATTTTAATGAAAATTTTTGTGTGATTTGTAGTGATGTCCTAGCAATATACGTGATGACGGGAACAGGAATCATCTTTCGGTGCGCGTTGAAACAATGTTCATGGCGGTAGAAGTCTTCAAAACTTTCTGAAAATGTCTGTATTGTGCTGATGGATAACATATGCACTAATGCAACATATATGTAGAACATTGCTATCCGGATTGCTTCAGATATTGCCGTTATCGCATTGCAGGCAGGGAATATTCCTGTTGCCGGACAGGATTCGGAAACGGAGTGGCGGCAGGGCAGGGGGCGGAGTGTTCTGTTTTGCGGGGTATGTTTGCGAAGATGCGTTCCAGCACTTCTGTCTGTGCATGATGGCGTTTCTGTTGATCTGTGATGTACGGTTTTTCTGTTTTCAGATTCCTTGCAATGTATCGTTTGCGGAAAAGTCCGGACAGTCCCGTCAGGATCGTGCATGGTATGTTCGGGAACGACGACAGGAATGTCCCGGAAAAATATGGATGTCATACAGGGAAGTCAGGTATATATTGCCGGTTCAGTCCGGGTGATACAGGTTGTTGGCAAAAATGTAACGGTATCAGGATGGCCGGTCAACGGTTTTCTGTTGCAGGATGATTCATTGCATGAAAGGTTGACGAGTTGCGGATGGTGTTATTTGACCGGAAGTATGGTACGGAATGGCATTTTGCCGTCTCTGCATGGCAGGAATTGCCGTTTTTTGAATGACGGTCGGCGGTTTCTTGCAGCAGATTCGAGGTGGAAGCATTGCAGACGATGTGGCGACGGAC
>CAZRQR010000038.1:0-15105 GCA_964602435.1 uncultured Oxalobacter sp. | reverse complement strand
CACTACCCTAAAGAACGGGGTTTTACGGCACGGCTGATAAATTACTTATTTCGAGATAATAACCATTTCTCATGAACAATAATCCCATCACTCACTTGCAAATAGTATTATTCACAAGTGAATTCAAGCTGTGCAGAAGCATCGCTAAAAGAAGTTCCATTTTCTATTTTGTAATTTATTACTTTTACTGTCTTACTTTGTTTAGCACAGTAAACATCAGCCTCTTTAAGGATATCTTGAAAAACATGCCCACCATTTCAATAATTAGAATCCGAAATCATGTAATGATCCCTCGCCATTTGTATTACACCTGTAGAAGCACAACTTGTAAGAATCAAGCACGTTCCAATACAAAAGATCTTCCTCATATTCTTCTAATCAAAAAATAACTAATCTATTTTTCTTTTATCTTGAGAATTTTGAACTTTCCAACAACTTTCTGACAGGAGCATATGTTTTACGGTGAACCGGCGATACCCCGTATTTTTCAAGCTGTGCCAGATGAAACGCTGTCGGGTATCCCTTATGACGGTCAAAGCCATATTCCGGATATTGATTGTGCAATTCCATCATGGCGGCATCTCTTGCCGTTTTGGCCAGAATCGACGCTGCCGAGATAGCCGGTATTCTGTCATCCCCCCGGACAATGGCTTCGGCACGGACTGACAGTCCTTCGGGACACCGATTGCCATCAATCAGCGCCAGTTCCGGCTTTATAGACAGCATTTCGATGGCGCGTTTCATAGCCAGCATGGAAGCCCACAAAATATTCAATTCATCGATTTCAGCAACGGAACATTGCGCGATTGACCATACCCTAGCTTTTTCCCTGATCAGTCGTGCCAGCTCATCACGCCGGTTCTCCGAAAGTTTTTTCGAATCTTTCAGGCCGTCAACGGGACGATCCGGATCAAGAATGACCGCGGCCGCAAATACCGGCCCGGCAATGGGCCCCCTGCCTGCTTCATCCACACCGCAAACAAGAGATATCCCGGACGAAAAAATGTCTTCAAAAGAAAGCTGTAAAGAGAATACTTGCTTATTCCTGGACGTATCAGCCATTCTGTTCCATCACGTCAAGAACTGCCTGCGCACTTGTCTGTGCCGTGTTACGCAGCAAGGAATAATGCATGGCGATGAATCTTTCCTGCAAACGGTTCCGGTTCACCTGATCCGTCAACTGGAACCAGAGCGCTTCCGAGAGGGCTTTTCCCGTCGCCGCATTCTGAAGCAATTCAGGAACAATCATTTCTCCTGCCAGGATATTGGGCAATCCAACCGGAGGTTTGACGATACGACGCGCAATCTCCCAGGTTGCCCGCATCAGACGATAAGCGATCACCATCGGTTTCTTGAAAAGCGCCACCTCAAGAGTGGCCGTTCCCGATGCTACCAGTACAGCATCCGCTGCCGTTATAGCGGTATGTGACTGTCCTTTCATGACCTTCAGCGGCAATCTGTCAAGATTCGCGCTCTTCATCAGACGGATAAAAAACGCCAGCTGCTCATCTCCCGCCATAGGAATAATGAACTGGATATCCGGATCACGCTGCAACAACAATTTGGCAGCCTCGACAAAAGGAACGCTGTTGTACTTCAGCTCGGACATTCGGCTACCCGGCAAAATGGCAATCACGGGCTTATCCTTGTCCAGTCCCAGACTGTCCCGTGCCGCATGCATATCCGGCCTCATCGGAATCACCTCGGCCAGAGGATGCCCGACACAGACTACCGGTATTCCTGCTTTCCGGTAAATGGCTTCTTCGAAAGGGAATAAAACCAGAATACGTGAAACGGCTTCGGCAATTTTCTTGATACGGCCACTGCGCCATGCCCAAATGGAAGGGCTGACGAAATGCACTGTCCTGATTCCTGCCTTTTTCAGCGAAATTTCAAGATCAAGATTGAATTCAGGCGCATCGATACCGACAAACACGTCCGGTTTTTCAGCCAGCAAATGATCACGCAAATGATTGCGAATACCCCTGATTTCCCGATAATGTGACAAAACCTCGAAAAGACCGTTAACGGCCAGTTTTTCCATAGGCCAGTTGCTGACGAAATCATATCTCGCCATCCGTGGTCCCCCGATCCCGTGTATCAGGGTATTGGGCAACTGTGGACGCAATGCCGACAACAGTGTTTCACCGAGAAGATCACCGGAAGTTTCTCCAGCGACCATGGCTATCGATCTCATTCGTCCATTCCTTTCAGATACAGGACATTGCCTTTCCTTGTCACAGGCTATCGCAGCAAGCCTCTCTGCGCATTTTCGATAAACGCGTGCATTTGCCGAATATAATCGGCCGCTTCCGGCGAAGCCGCAGCCTCTTCCAGCAATCTGGATTTGGCTTCTTCAAGAGACAGGCCGGACCGGTAAACCGTCTTGTATGCTTTCCGGATATCGGCGATCTGTTCCGGAGTGAAACCACGACGTTTGAGTCCTACCGAATTGATACCATAAGTCGACGTCGGCGTTCCCGACACCATCAGGAAAGGTGCGATATCTTGGGATACATGCGAACCGAACCCTGTCATCGCATGGTCACCTACCCGACAGAACTGGTGAATCAAAGTGAAACCGCCAAGAATCACCCAGTTGCCAATATGGACATGTCCGGCCAGTTGCGCACTATTGGCAAAAATCGTATGGCTCCCCACCTGACAGTCATGTGCCAGATGGACATACGCCATGATCCAGTTGTCATTCCCCAGACGGGTCACTCCTTCATCCTGGACAGTTCCCAGATTAAATGTGCAGAACTCCCGAATGGTATTACGGTCTCCGATCTCCAGTTTCGTCAGTTCACCTGCATATTTCTTATCCTGCGGCATCCCGCCCAGAGAGGCAAACTGAAAAATATGATTGTCCTCACCGATTGTCGTATGTCCTTCGATAACGACATGAGGTCCGATTTTTGTCCGTGCACCGATCCTGACATCCGGCCCGATGATCGAATAGGCACCTACTTCCACAGAACTGTCCAGTTCGGCATGCGGATCAACTATTGCAGTAGGATGAATAGCCATCAGGATTCAGCTTTCTGGGATACAACGCCCCCCCGAATGGCACACATCAGTTCCGCCTCGACAGCCAGCTGTCCATCCACCAGCCCTCTTGTCCTGAATTTCCACATCCCTCTTGAACTGCGGATCAATTCCGCCTCCATCACAAGCTGATCACCCGGTTCGACAGGACGCTTGAAACGGGCATTGTCAATCGTTGCAAAATACACCAGTGCATCCTTGTCCAGCTTGCTGGCATGCGCCATGAAAGCGAATATGGCCGCCGTTTGTGCCAACGCCTCGATAATCAGGACACCCGGCATCACCGGATGACTCGGGAAATGGCCATTAAAAAATTCCTCATTGGCTGTCACATTCTTGATGGCAGTAATCTTTTTCCCCGCTTCCCAGTCCAGAACACGGTCAACCAGCAACATGGGATAACGATGAGGCAATAACTCCCTGATCTGATGAATATTCAAACTCTTCATTTTTTCGTTTTTGTTATTGATTGGATGTTTTTTTCAAGTTCACGGATTCTATCACGCATGGAACCCAGTTTTCGCGTCAGCACGGCTGTCTTTTCCCATTCCGCATGTTTGGCCAACGGATAAAATCCTGAGTAGACTCCCGGTTCCGTAACCGAGCTCTGCACGACACTGGCAGCGGTAATATGCACACCGTCGGCTATTGTCAGATGCCCGCCGATCATGGCAGCTCCGCCAACAGTACAATGCTTGCCGAATATGGCGCTTCCTGCAACACCGACACATCCCGCCATTGCCGAATTTTCACCGATATGACAGTTATGGCCGATCTGGATCTGGTTGTCCAGCTTGACGCCATCTTCGATCACCGTATCCGACAATGCTCCCCGATCGACTGTGGTATTGGCACCGATCTGTACATCATTGCCGATGATCACCCGCCCTGTCTGCGGAATCTTGATCCAGACACCATCCTCATTGGCGAATCCGAACCCTTCGCAACCGATCACAGCTCCGGGACGCAACACTCCCCGTTCACCGATTTCACAGCCTTGCAGGAACACGACCCTTGGAAAGAAATGACAACCTGCCCCGATTTTCGCATTTTTTCCAATGAAACAACCTGCCTCGATCAAACAGTTTTCTCCGATTTCAGCACCAGCCTCAATCGTAACAAAAGGACCGATCGTGGCACTTGATGCCACTTTTGCCGCAGAATCAACAACTGCACTGTGATGAATGCCCGGAACATGAGGAACGGTTTTGAAACTCTCGAACAGTTGCGCCGCATGGGCGAAATAGGCATAAGGATTCTTGGTGACAATACGCGCTCCTCCGAAAAAATTGCCGACAAGCTGATTGTCTTTGGAGGAAAGAATCAACGCCGCAGCCTTGCATCGGCTGACTTCATGACGCAAACGCGGATTGGTCAGGAAAGTGATATGGTCGGAGTCCGCATTATCCAGGGGCGCAAATCCCATTACCTTGATACCGCCATCACCAATAAGCTGACCGCCGAAACGGTCAACCAACTCTTGAAGACTGATCGACATCCTGATCTTTATCGTTAGTTGTTCAGCGCCTTCAATACCTGTTCAGTAATATCAATGCGCGGGGAAATGTAAACGGCATCCTGAACGATCAGATCGTATTTTCCGTCCTTGGCAATCTTGTTGATTTCCTTGTTGACACGGTCGAATACCTTGGCGATTTCCTCATTGCGGCGCTGCATGAAATCCTCACGATACGCACGCTGTTTACGCTGGAAATCCTGGCTGAGATCGGCCAGTTCACGCTGACGCTTGATCCGTTGCGATTCGGACAAAACCGGCATGTCCTTGTCCAGCTTTTCTCCCATGGATTTCAGTCGAGCCTGAGTATCCAGCAATTCCTTGTTCCGTTTCGAAAAATCGCTTTCCAGCTTTTTCTCGGCAGCCTTGGCCGGTGCGGATTCACTCATGATCCGGTCCGGATTGATATAGCCGATCTTGTATTCCTGTGCATGCGCAAAACCAAAAGCACAAAGACACAATGCCAATACAACCGCTTTTTTTGCAGTCATGAACATTTTAGCAAAATTTTTCAAGTTGCTTCTCCAAAAATAAATCAACACTACGAATTATGCCACCAATTTTCTAAAAACCGGTACCCAGCTGGAACTGGAATGCTTCCTTTCTGTCTCCGTCTTTTGCGTTGAGCGGGACGCCATAACTGAGTTTCAGCGGCCCGATCGGCGACACCCAGCTTACACCAAACCCTGCCGAGTATCTCAGATCGCCAAAATCAATATTTTCTTCATCCGTAAAAACATTACCGCCATCAAGGAAAGTGAACCAGCGCAAGGTCCTGTCCCCTCCCATGCCCGGCATCGGGAACTGAAGCTCGACATTACCGACTACCCGTTTTGTACCACCGAGATACTCGCGATCGCCATCAGAATCATATACGACCTGCCCCAGCGAAGAACTTTCATAACCACGGACCGTTCCCATACCACCGGCATAGACATTCTTGAACACCGGATACGGTTTTCCTCCAAGCCCCTTGCCGTAGTCCAACATGCCATTCAGTGCCAGAGTGCCTCCTTCAAACATCGGTATGAAATACTGGTGCTGGTAGGAAGCCTTGTAATACTTCATGTCGCCCAGCATCGACACCTCAAGATTGGCCTTCTGATACCGTCCTTTGGTCGGCACCAGCGAACTGTCCCTGCTGTCCCTTGCCCACGCGACAGTCAAAGGTATGGCATAGGCACTGGCACTGTCTCCATCACCAAAGTCTTTGACGAAATCCTTGTAACGTTCCGGGCTGCTATCATAAACATCCATTGTCGTTCTTTCAACACCGCCTCCGAAGAAAACCCGATCCACTTCGGTAAACGGTACACCGAACTTGACACTGGCCCCCAACGTTTCGACCTTGTAATCGCTGCTATTGATCAAAGGCGGTCTTATTGTCCGATAATACAGTTCATAACGGCGACTGATGCCGTCATCCGTGAAATACGGCGTATTCTGGGTCAGCGCAATGGTACGGTAACGCTTGCTGGTATTGACCGTCAGCGCGACATCGTTACCGGTTCCGGCAAAGTTCTGCTGCTCAATGGCGCCTGACAAAAGCAGTTTGTCGTCTTGGGAAAAACCTGCACCCAGCATCAGATTGCCTGTCGGTTTCTCGACCACTTTCATGTTGACATCCACCTGGTCAACCGTTCCGGGTACTTCCGGAGTTTCAACCGATACTTCCGTGAAAAATCCGAGACGGTCTACCCTGTCGCGAGACAGTTTGATGTTTTTCCCGTCATACCAAGATCCTTCCATCTGCCTGAACTCCCGCCGGATCACTTCATCACGGGTTTTGGTATTGCCGGCAATATTGATCTGCCGGACGTACACGCGCTTGCCGGGATCGATAAATATGGTAAACGCGACTTCTTTCTTCTCCTTGTCGATATCCGGCTGTGGGTTAACATTGGCAAATGCATATCCGAAGTTGCCAAGGTAATCGGAAATTTTCTTGGAACTTGCCGTCAGTTTTTCGCCTGAATATACATCACCCTTTTTCAGCTCGACCAGAGACTGGATTTCCTCTTCACGCCCGAACAGCTCGCCTTCCAGACGAATGTCCGAAACCGTGAACTTGTCTCCCTCGTTGATATTCAGCGTGATGTAAATGTCTTTCTTGTCACTCGTAATCGACACCTGCGTCGACTCGACCTGCATTTCAATATAGCCGTTGTTCTGATAAAACGATTTCAGCGCTTCGATATCACCGGTCAGTTTTTCTTTTGAATACTGGTCGGCCCGTGTATACCAAGTAAACCAGCCCGGGGTACGGAGCTTGATTCTCTCCATCAATTCCTTGTCGGAATATGCCTTGTTCCCGACAAACTTGATTTCCTTGATCCGCGAGACCTCGCCTTCATCAACCGTAAAATTGACTGCTACCCTGTTTCTTTCGACCGGCGTAATCGTTGTGGTGACCTGGACGCCATAAAGCCCGCGCGACATGTACTGGCGTTTCAGCTCCTGTTCTGCTCTGTCGACCAGCGCACGGTCATAAATGCGTGCCTCGCCAAGACCGACATCTTTCAAGGACTTGATCAGCATTTCCTTGTCGAATTCTTTCGTCCCGGTGAAATCGACACTGGCAATGGCAGGCCGTTCCTCGACGATAACAACCAGAATATCCCCTTCCGCATCAATACGCACATCCTTGAAAAAACCGGTTGCATAAAGCGCCTTGATAGCTGAAACAGCCTTTTCATCGGTAAATGTATCTCCGACACGAACGGGAAGATAATTGAAAACCGTACCGGCTTCCGTACGCTGGATACCTTCAACACGGATGTCTTTTACAGTGAAAGGCTCTATCGCCAGTACGTGACCGGAATACAGGAGCGCACTTGCCGCGACCAGAGCCGAAAAGCGAAAAGGTAAGTGACGACGGAATAATTTCATGAATCTCATTTAAAGACACAAACAGAGATATCCATCCATACTGCTTTAATCATTACTCAGAAAAAAGACGGACGACATCATTAAAAACAGCTATCAGCAACAATATTCCCAGAATGCCCATTCCGACCCTGTAGCCGATCTCGGCCACTTTTTCCGGAATGGAGCCTCCTGTCACAACTTCCACAGCATAATACAGCAAAAGGCCGCCATCCAACACAGGTATCGGCAGCAAATTCATCACCCCGATACTGATACTGATAAAAACGATAAAATGCAGATAACGGACCAGGCCGGCACGTGCCGTTTGCCCTGCATAATCGGCAATGGCAATGGGACCTGTAATGTTTTTCAGCGAAACATCACCCGTTATCATCTTTCCGATCATTTTGACAGTGATCACGGATGTCTCCCACGTTTTGCTGATTCCTTCGACAAGGGCAACAGGGATGCTGTAACTTAGTACCGTCATCTCGGGCATGACCGAAACCATGGCATCCATTTTGCCGACAAGCCTGTCTTTCTCCGTCCGTACTGCAGGCGTCAGCGGAATGCTGACTGGCTGACCGTCCCTCAGAACCTGCAACACCAGCGGTTTACCCGGAGATTCCCGTATGGCACCAACCAGCGCCAATGAATCCTGGACAGGCGTTCCGTCAATCCCGATCACTCTGTCACCTTCCTTCAATCCCGCTTTTTCCGCTATACCGCCCGTCTCGACTGTACCAATGACGGCGGGTGGCCGCTCAACCGAAAGGCCCAGTTTTCCGGTAAAATCCTTGTCAACATCTTCTATTGAAAGATGCGCTGACGGCAAAACAACGGTTACAGGATCTCCCCTCATACCATCAATCTTGCCCTGCCTGATATAAGTCAGTGAAACTGCAGGGCGTTCTTCCATCAACACTTCCGTCATCTTCCAGCGGACCTGCCGCCAGTTATGGATCGGACTGTCATCAATAGCGACAATCGTTTCGCCACCTCTCAAACCGGCTTTATAGGCCACCGTATTTTCAGGAACGACGCGAAGCCTTGCAACAGGTTCCGGCATGCCATAAATATACAATCCGGTCAGAACGACGATTGCCAGCACAAAATTGGCAAGCGGTCCTGCTGCCACGATAGCAATACGGCGCCATACACTCTGGCTTGTAAATTCCCGTTTTCTGTCTTCCGCCGAAATTGTATCCAACTCCTCAGCTCTGGCATCCAGCAATTTGACATATCCGCCAAGAGGCAAAGCGGAAATGGCCCATTCCGTTTTATCAGAGCCGAATTCACGACTGAAAAGAATTTTGCCCATTCCCAGCGAAAATCTCAGAACCTTGACATTGCACAGACGCGCCATCCAGTAATGGCCCAGTTCGTGAATGACAATAAGCACTGACAACGCAAGTATGAAAGCCAGTATTGTTTGAACGAATATCATTGCAAAATCAGACTTGTAGCAACCGTCCGGGCAACCCGGTCATGCATCAGAACGCTGTCGATTTCCGTAATCGAACTTTCCGTTGTCACCCTGTCAAGTACCCGTGCAACCACATCGTCAATGCGACGAAAACTGATACGCTGGTCCAGAAATGCCTGAACTGCCACCTCATTGGCGGCATTCAGAATAGCCGGAGTCGCACCTCCTGTTTTCAGCGCCTCATATGCCAGTTTCAGGCACGGGAAACGCACGAAATCCGGAGATTCGAATTGCAGAGTACCGATTTTCGCCAGATCCAGCGGTGTCACTCCCGAAAACATCCGTCCCGGATAGGCAAGCGCATGCGCGATCGGAATTCTCATATCTGGATTGCCCAGCTGGGCGATAACCGATCCGTCGATATAGGAAACCATGGAATGAATAACGCTTTGCGGATGAATAACGACTTCAATCCGGTTTGCAGGAACACCAAAAAGCCAGTGCGCCTCGATCACCTCGAGCCCTTTGTTCATCATCGTCGCCGAGTCAACAGATATCTTCCTGCCCATCACCCAGCGCGGATGGGCGATGGCCTGTTCCGGCGTCACATTATCCAGTGTATCGACCGGCCTGTGCAGAAAAGGTCCACCTGAAGCCGTCAACACAATCTTGGAAACCCCATGCTCATGAGGAAAACGTTTATGTTGTGCCGGCAGACACTGGAATATGGCGTTATGTTCACTGTCAATCGGCAAAAGCGTTGCACCATTGCTGACGACGGTATCGATAAAGAGCTGGCCTGACATCACCAGCGCTTCCTTGTTGGCCAGCATCACCTTTTTCCCTGCACGGGCCGCTGCCAGAGCAGGAGCAAGCCCTGCAGCACCGACGATAGCTGCCATGACAGCATCGCACCGTGAAGAGGCAGCCACGTCACACAATGCCTTTTCACCGTACAGTACATCCGTCCTGATACCCTTGGCACGCAAATTCCTCTCCAGTGCCAATGCATCGGCCGCCGTCCCGACCACGGCGACTTCCGGGCGGAATCGCTCGCACTGCCGCAACAATTCACCTACACGCCTGTTGGCAGTCAGTGCATACACAGCATACTGCTCGCGGTGTTGCGACAGGACATCCAGTGTGGAAACGCCAATCGACCCCGTCGATCCCAGCACAGTGATACGCTGCAGATTTGCCGTCATGATCTATAACCATATTCCCAGTAAAACAGCCAAAGGCAATACCGGAATCAGTGAATCGATCCGATCCAGTACTCCACCGTGTCCGGGCAATAAATTGCTGCTGTCCTTGAACCCACGGCGCCGTTTCAGCTTTGATTCTAGCAAATCGCCAATAACGCTTAATGCAACCAGCAAAACCAGACTGCCCAGCATGGCAACCACACCATATTTGGCATAAATGCCCAAGGCGATATTTTCCTGTAATGACGTAAACCATACAACCGCCACAGCGACCAGCAAAACCGCCGACATTCCACCTGCGACTCCTTCCCAGGTCTTGCCTGGAGAAATAGTAGGTGCCAGTTTATGTTTTCCGAATGCTCTTCCCGCAAAATAGGCACCGATATCGGCAAGCCAGACAATGACGAGAATCGACAGGAGCAATACGGCAGACCGGTCGTACAAGACAAACACTGAAAGAAAACTGCTCAGGATCGAAAATCCGTAAAAAAGCTGGTACAAACGGGCCCGGCCTGTGCCAGGATCGGGTAAATCACGAAACAACGATGGTATGAGAAAAACAATCCAGATAATGACGGCAACCATGGCAAACCAGATATACATCTTTTGCGGAAGCCACCATACCGAAATGACGAACACACCCCCTGAAACAGTAGCTACGATGAACGGATGTTTGTTTTCAAACAGTCTGGCACTTTCCCACGACGCAACGCAGAAAAACGCCAGCAGAAAAAATCTGAACAACCAGTCACTTTGCGACCAAAAAACCAGAAACAGGACTGTAGCAAGGCATACAGCGGTATAGATGCGTTTTTTCAGCATTGATCACACCAGTTGTTCACTTGTTTTTCCGAATCGCCGCTCCCTGTTCCGAAAAGAGAGAATCGCTTTTTCCAGCTCTTCATCGTCGAAATCGGGCCAGTATGTTTCCGTAAAGTATAACTCGGTATATGCCAATTGCCAGAGAAGAAAGTTGGAGATCCGCTTTTCCCCACCGGTACGGATGAACAGATCGGGATCCGGTGCATAAGACAAGGCAAGATATGAGGCAAGGCGCGTTTCTGTCATTTCAATCGCATCAATGCCATCCTGTGCCATTTTTCTGACCGCCTGCAATATGTCCCATTGCCCACCGTAATTGGCACAGACTGTCAACGTCAAGGCCGTATTGGCCGAAGTTTTTTCCTGGGCCCGTGCAATCGCCGCCTGTAGATGAACATCGAAACGGCTGATATCGCCAATGATATTCAGTCGTATATTGTTTGCGTGCAACCTGTCCGTTTCTTTTTCAAGAGTGGACAAAAACAGATTCATCAGAAATCCGACCTCTTCACTGGGTCTGTTCCAGTTTTCAGAACTGAACGCAAAAACAGTCAGATAAGGAATATTCCGTAAAATACATCCTTCAATAGTACGCCTGATCGCTTCAACACCTTTTACATGTCCTGCGACACGTGGCAAAAAACGTTTTTTTGCCCAGCGGCCATTGCCATCCATGACGATGGCGATATGTCTGGGCATGACAACTTTACCGGAAACGATATTGTCAGACATGTCTGAAATAACGGATCCGTCAAACCGTCATGACTTCTTTTTCTTTTTCTGTCAACAGTTTGTCGATCTGCTGCACGAATCTGTCGGTCAGTTTCTGGATATCGTCCTGGGCACGGCGTTCTTCATCTTCCGAACATTCCTTTTCCTTGACCATTTTTTTCAGCGATTCATTGGCATCCCGGCGGATATTCCGGACAGCCACTTTGGCATCTTCGCCTTCCGTTTTGACCAGTTTGACCATTTCCCTGCGACGTTCTTCCGTCAGTGGCGGAGTCGGAACACGAATGATATCGCCGACCGAAGACGGATTCAAGCCAAGATCGGAATCACGAATGGCCTTTTCGATAACACTGACCATCTTTTTTTCCCAGGGCTGTACCGAAATGGTCCGCGCATCAATCAGGGTAACGTTGGCGACTTGGCTGATCTGGGTGGGAGAACCGTAATAATCGACTTGAATATGGTCGAGAATGCCGGTATGAGCACGGCCGGTACGCACCTTGGCCAGATCGGCTTTCAATGACTCGACCGATTTGTTCATCTTCTGTTCGGCATTTTTTTTCACTTCGGCAATATTCATGAGATATCCTCTTGCAAAATAAACTGTAAAAAGCCAGTAAGTACTGGCATTATATCGGTTCCATTTCAAATATGGACAAGCGTTCCTTCATCCTCACCAAGCAGAACCCGTTTTAAGGCGCCATGCTTCAAAATCGAAAATATCTTGATCGGCAATTTCTGATCGCGACATAATGCGAAAGCCGCAGCATCCATCACTTCAAGATGTTTTTCAATCGCTTCGTCGAATGTAATATGAGAATAACGCGTTGCAGAGGTATCTTTCATGGGATCCGCGCTATACACGCCGTCGACCTTGGTCGCTTTCAGGACGATTTCCGCTCCCATTTCCGCGCCACGCAATGCAGCGGCCGTATCCGTCGTAAAGAACGGATTGCCTGTTCCGGCAGCAAAGACAACGACTTTTCCCTCTTCCAGGTACTGAAGCGCCTTTGGCCTGACATAGGATTCAACAACCTGATCGATACCGATAGCCGACATGACCCGTGCCGTCAGGCCTGCCTGTTCCATCGCATCCGCCAACGCCAGGGAGTTGATCACTGTAGCCAACATCCCCATGTAGTCGGCCGTAGCACGATCCATTCCTTTTGCGCCCGGAGCGACACCACGGAAAATATTGCCGCCACCGATCACAATGGCCATTTCCACTCCCAGATTCGCGGCATCCACCACATCCCCGACCATCTGTTCAATGGAAGCACGATTGATACCGAACTGGTCTTCTCCCATTAACGCCTCACCTGACAGTTTCAGAAGAACGCGCTTGTAAAGTGGACTGGTCATAACCCTGAATTCCTTATCTTGCAGCCTAAACTACGAAAAACAAAAAACTTACAAAAACGGGCCTTGCGGCCCGTTCGAAACATCAAGCCTTGGCTGCCGCCATTTGTGCGGCAACTTCTGCGGCAAAGTCATCCGATTTTTTCTCCAGACCCTCGCCCACGACATACAAGGTATAGGATTTAACCGTTGTATTCTTCTCTTTCAGCATCTGGCCAACAGACTGCTTATCGTTTTTGACAAAAGGCTGGTTCAGCAGTGAAACTTCCTTCAGGAACTTCTGCACGGAACCTTCGACACGACGTGCGATGATATCGGCAGGCTGCGCTTTCTTGCCCTCTGCAACGGCCTTGGCGGAATCCTCATCCGCTTTCTGCTGTGCAATCGAACGTTCTCTTTCAATCAATGCAGGATCCACCTGTTCAGCCGACAACGCAGCCGGTTTCATGGCAGCGACATGCATGGCGATGTCCTTGCCGACCTGTTCATCCGGACCGTCATATTCGACAATAACACCGATACGGGAACCATGCAGATACGAAGCGATTTTTACATCGGTCTGATGACGTGCAAAACGCCGGATGGACATGTTTTCACCAATACGGCCGATCAGGTCCTTGCGCTGCTCATCCACCGTCTTGCCATCCACCGTCAAGGCAGACAGAGCAGCCACATCAGCAGGATTGCTGTCTGCCACCAGTTTGGCGCAAGTATTTGCCAACGCAACAAAATCATCGTTTTTCGTGACAAAGTCTGTTTCGCAGTTCACTTCAACAACAGACGCTGTATTTCCATCCACATGAATGGCGATAACACCTTCGGCTGCAATACGGCTGGACGCTTTCGAAGCCTTGTTGCCCAGCTTGACCCGCAGAATATCTTCCGCTTTCTGAATATCACCGTTCGCCTCGGTCAATGCCTTCTTGCATTCCATCATCGGAGCGTCGGTTTTCGCACGCAGCTGGCCTACCATAGCTGCTGTAATAACTGCCATACTGTTCTCCTTACAAAGGGGGCTTGCAGCCCCCGTTTACTGAATATTCCTGCAAACTATTCCGTACAGAACCGGAACAGTCCGCATATTATTTGACTTCTTCAGCGGCTTCCCCGCCTTCGCCTTTTACGGTTTCAAGAACGTCCTGCATCGCACTGGCACGTCCTTCAAGAACCGCATCGGCAACACCACGCGCATACAGCTGGATTGCCTTGGAAGAATCGTCATTACCCGGAATGACATACGCCAAGCCTTCCGGCGAATGATTGGTATCGACAACACCGATAACGGGAATGCCGAGTTTGGCCGCTTCGGTAACAGCGCCCTTGTGATAGCCGACATCAACGACGAAAAGTGCATCCGGCAGGCCGGTCATATCCTTGATACCGCCAATGGATTTCTGCAATTTGGCGACTTCGCGCTGGAACATCAGGCCTTCTTTCTTGCTCATCTTGTCGACAGCACCATCCTCGATGGCGGCTTCCATATCCTTCAGGCGTTTGATGGAAGTACGGATTGTTTTGAAATTGGTCAGCATGCCGCCCAGCCAGCGCTGGTCAACATAAGGCATGCCTGCACGCTGCGCTTCGCTGGCGATGATGTCGCGAGCCTGTCTTTTCGTTCCGACCATCAAAATGGTGCCGCGATTGGCGGCCAGCTGACGAATGTAATTCATCGCATCGTTATACATTGCCAGTGTCTTTTCGAGATTGACAATATGGATCTTATTGCGATGACCAAAGATGAAAGGAGCCATCTTTGGATTCCAGAAACGGGTCTGGTGGCCGAAATGAACACCGGCTTCCAGCATTTCACGCATGGTAACGGACATAATAATCTCCAGGGTTAGGTCTTGAATCCGCCCAAGAACCCGCTTTACGGGCACCCTTTCAGGCCGAATTCGCGATTTACAGTTAAAAACAGACAATGTCTTGAAAACTTTCAAGAGTTCATCATTGTACTGTAAAAACAACTCCGCTTGAAGTGACGAAATGATAAAAAGAGGCAGAAACGTGGCACAAATTTCTTTCCGGGTTTGTGCTGTTACCTAGTGCGCCGTAAAGCCCCGTCCTTCATGTCGTGGATATAAGGCGCGATTTTCTGCCTGACTGTTTTTGTTTAAAATAGCGTCATG
>CAZRQR010000037.1:7475-15716 GCA_964602435.1 uncultured Oxalobacter sp. | reverse complement strand
TCTGTCCCGATTGAATTTTTTCCGTTACGGAATTTCTGCATGAAACTGTTTGATATCATCGGTCCGGTCATGATCGGTCCTTCCAGCTCCCATACGGCAGGCGCAGTCAAAATCGGGCTGGTTGCCCGCAAATTGCTGGGCGAAACGCCGGTCAGAGCCGATATAAAACTGCATGGTTCGTTCGCCATGACTGGCACCGGTCATGGTACGGACAGGGCCATTGTCGCCGGACTTCTGGGAATCCGTCCGGATGACGAACGCATTCCGGACAGTTTCGATATTGCCCATCAAGAAGGATTTTCGTTCGATATCGACACTACCCACATTCCCAATGCCCATCCGAATTCCACTTTGCTGACTCTGGAAGGCGATCATGGCAGGAAACTGGAAATCGTTGCGTCGTCACTGGGGGGCGGTCGCATTCTGGTCTCCCGGATTGACGGGATCACCACCAATTTTTCGGGCGACGAGAATACCCTGATCGTCCATACCCATTACGACCGTCCCGGGCATGTCGCTCTGGTCACCTCGGCACTGGCGAAACAGGGCATCAATATCGCCACCATGCAACTCTACCGCCGCTCGAAAGGCGGGCAGGCTGTCATGGTGATCGAATGCGATGATCCGATTCCACCCGAACTGGTGGAAAAGCTCTCGCACATGGAAGGCATTCTCAAGGTCACCTATCTCAATCAGGAAAAGAAATAAGGAAGATTCATGGCATTTCAGTCCGTCAAACAGCTGCTCGAACGCGCCGCTTCCGAAAACAGGCCATTATGGGAAACCATTCTGGAAGACGATATCCATTCCCAAAACCTCAGGCGGGAAGATTCACTGAACGCCATGCGCTATTTCTGGGAAGCGATGAAAACATCGGTCGAAAACTATCATCCCGGCGACCGTTCCAATAGTGGACTGGTCGGCGGTGACGGTGAAAAAGTCCGTCTGGCAAACCGGCAGGGAATCCTTTTCGGCGGAGATTTTTTCAATGAAGTCATTACGGAAGCCCTGAAAGTCAGTGAATGCAACGCCTGCATGAAACGGATTGTCGCCATGCCGACAGCCGGCTCCTGCGGTGTCATCCCGGCTGTACTGGTCCCGCTGGTCAAGGAACGCGCCATTTCCGACGAATCCGTCATCGAAGCGCTGTATGTCGCAGCCGGATTCGGCCAGATCATCGCGACCCGCTCATCCATTTCCGGTGCGGAAGGCGGCTGTCAGGCCGAAGTGGGAACGGCTTCCGCCATGGCCGCCACAGCCCTTGTCCATCTTGGAGGTGGAACCGCCCTGATGTGTTCCTATGCCTGTGCCATGGCCCTTTCCAATCTGATGGGACTTGTCTGCGACCCTATCGCAGGACTGGTGGAAATTCCCTGTGTCCAGCGCAACGTCATCGGCGCCGTCAATGCGCTTTCCTGTGCCAACATGGCTCTGGCCGGTATCGAGCACAAGATTCCGGCCGATGAGGTGATTGACGCCATGCGCGCTGTCGGCGATTCCATGTCGTCCGATCTGAAAGAAACGGCACGTGGCGGACTCGCCAGTACACCGACTGCCCGCATCATCGTCAGGGAGCTGATCAGAAAAAACCAGTTCCATACGGAACACTGAAAACGGCTGCCATCCGGCAGTCTGTTTTCCCGTATATCCTGAAAAACAGCCATAAAACGATCCCGTAACCAATTCCGTCGGAAATGATGGCTGACAGCATCGGGAAACTGCAGGGAACATGCCGGTTATTCCACATGCTTGCCGCTTCCCCGGGATTCCTAGTTTTCAAATACACGTATTCCGATCATGCAAACCCCAGCCAACCGTACAACCATCAGGGAATGGTTGCCCCTGATCGCTCTTGCCCTTTCCGCTTTCATTTTCAATACATCGGAATTCATTCCCATCGGCCTACTTTCCGATATCGCTGCGGATTTCAGCATCAGCGAGGCAAAGGCCGGCATGCTGATTTCGATATACGCCTGGTTCGTGGCCCTTCTGTCGTTGCCGCTCATGCTGCTGGCATCAAAAATGGAATATCGGAAACTGCTGCTCTGGACAGTGTTTTTGTTCGCCACCTGCCAGATACTGTCCGCTCTTGCACCGGGCTACTACATTCTGATGGCGTCAAGAATCGGCGTGGCCTGCACCCATGCCATATTTTGGTCGATCGCTTCTCCGCTGGCCGTACGTATTGCGCCTGAAGGCAAAGTCACCACAGCGCTGGGCATGATCGTCACCGGAACATCCATCGCCATGATCGCGGGACTCCCGCTGGGACGGGTTATCGGTCTGTATCTCAGCTGGCGGATAACATTCGTCTGCATAGCCATCGCCGCTTTTCTCGTTTTCCTGCTGCTGGCAATCATTTTTCCGAAAGTTCCGAACATCAACCCTTTCCCGCTGGCCGAATTGCCTTCCCTGCTTGAAAACAGGACGCTTCTCGGCATTTACCTGTTCACGGCCCTTACGACAATGGCCCATTACACCGGATACAGTTATATCGAACCCTTTCTCGGACAAATAGCCGGACTGGATGAAAACTGGATCACATTCGTACTGGTCATTTTCGGAATTTCGGGAATCTTCGGGAGTTTTCTGTTTTCACGCTATTTCGTCAAATTTCCCCTGCTGTTCATTCCGGTTATATCAGCCGGACTGGCCACTTTCATGCTGCTGTTGCGCGTATCCGCATATCATCTCTATACGGTCATTCTGCTCTGTTTTCTCTGGGGAATCGCCATCACGGAATTCAGTCTTGTATTCCAGGCCGAAATCATCCGGTTTGCACCCCGCGCCACGACGATTGCCATGTCCATCTTCTCTGGCATCTTCAATCTGGGCATCGGGACAGGAACCCTTGCAGGCGGTGGCGTCTGTACTTGGCTGTCCATTTCATACATCGGTTATGCCGGAGGGGCAATCGCTGCCATCGCGTTTATTTATTGCATCACAAGACTGTTGCGCCTCCTGCAAGCCGAACCGTAACAGCTCGGCCTTTTGTATGGATGGGTATTCTCATGGTGTATCGCATGAAAACGGTTTTGACGGAAATGGCGTTTTCCGGCCTTTACAGGCAGGAAAACGCCTGCAGACACTCCGGCTTTCGTGATTCATGTAGTACTGGACAAAAGCTTGTATTCCACTTGAAAAAATCGTTACAAGCTTATGTTTATAATGGTTTTCATGATTCATGTTTCGTGTCAGTAAACCGTTTCGCGCATCAATCGGGCGCTTTTCACCATATTGTCCAGCGCTTCGTACGTTTCCTTCCACTGACGGGTTTTCAGGCCACAGTCCGGATTGACCCACAAGCGGTCGGCCGGAATGACACGGGCTGCCTGCCTGAGCAATCCGACCATTTCGGCAACCGAAGGAACGCGAGGAGAATGAATATCGTAAACACCCGGTCCGATTTCGTTCGGATAACTGAAATCCCTGAACCCTTTCAACAGGGTCATATCGCCACGGCTGGCTTCCAGGGTAATCACGTCGGCATCCAGACTCGCAATATCGGGTATGATATCGTTGAATTCGGCATAGCACATGTGCGTATGGATCTGTGTGTCGTCTCCAACTCCCGAGGAAGCGATCCGGAACGCACGGCATGCCCAGTCCAAATATTCCCTCCAGTTCCGGCGACGCAACGGCAGCCCTTCGCGCAATCCCGGTTCATCGATCTGGATAATGCCGATACCGGCCTTTTCAAGATCGGCCACTTCATCGCGGATTGCCAGAGCGATCTGGTTGGCGACAACTGACCGTTTTTCGTCATCACGCACGAAAGACCATTGCAAAATGGTAATCGGACCGGTCAACATGGCCTTGACAGGCTTGTCTGTCAGACTCTGGGCAAATTTCGTCCATTCCACCGTCATGACTTTCGGTCTGGAAACATCGCCGTAAATGACGGGAGGTTTCACACAACGCGAACCGTAAGACTGGACCCAGCCATTGGCGGTCATTGCCATGCCTTCCAGAAATTCTGAAAAATACTCGACCATGTCGTTACGTTCCGGTTCACCATGAACGAATACATCCAGTCCCAGTTTTTCCTGCTGTTCGATACAGTAGGCGATTTCATCATGCATGGCTTGCCGGTAATCGGCCTCACTCATGGTCCCCCCCCTGAAAGCGGCCCGGGCCGAACGGATTTTCTGTGTCTGCGGAAAAGACCCGATCGTCGTTGTCGGAAAAGCCGGCAATCTGAAACGTTTTCTCTGCAATGCCTGACGGATGCCAAATGGTGATTTGCGGTGATCGATTCCTTCTCCTAGCGAACCGACTCTCTTTGCAACCTGTGCATTGTGAACCCAGTCGCCCTTCCTCAGTTCGACCGTCCTGCGGGAACTTTCCAGTGCCTCGGCAACAGCTGCGTCACCTTTTGCCAGTGCATCTTTCAGTGCATGGATTTCTTCCAGCTTTTCGACAGCGAATGCCAGACACTGCTTCAGACGCGAATCCATCTTCGTTTCTGCATCCAGCGAGAACGGGACATGCAACAGTGAACAGCTCGGAGCGACCCACAAATTCCGGCGACCGGCCAGTCCGGACGATCTCAGAACAGCCAGTGCCTTATCCAGATCCGCCTTCCAGATATTGCGCCCATCGATCACACCGATCGACAATACTCTGTCTGCCGGCCATCTGGCGGTAATTTCCTTCAGGTCTTCCGCACCCCGGACAGCATCGACATGCAGCCCGGCAACAGGCAACGAACAGACAGTATCGATATGTCCTGCAAGAGAGGAAAAATAAGTCGTCAACAGCAGCTTGACCGGTTCACGGGACAATTCCTGATAAACTTCCCGGAAAGCAGCCAGCCATTTGTCCTCGATATCCAGTCCCAGAACCGGTTCGTCGATCTGGACCCATTCAACGCCTTCTGCATGAAGGCGGGAGAGAATTTGGCGATAAACCGGCAGCAGTTTCGGCAACAGGGACAGGCGGTCGAAACCATCCGCTTTTTCACGACCAAGATACAGAAAACTGACGGAGCCCAGCAAAACCGCCTTGACCGGATACCCCAACGCCTTCGCTTCTTTCACTTCATCGAAAAGCCGTTCGCTGGAAAGCGCAAAACCGGTTTCCGGGAAAAATTCCGGAACGATGTAGTGATAATTCGTATCGAACCACTTCGTCATGGACATGGCCTGTCCGGACTCGGCTGTCAGGCTGCCCCGTGCCATGGCAAAATAGCGTTCCAGTTCCGGCGTATCCTTCCTGAAGCCGAAACGGGCCGGCTCGCACCCCAACAGCTGGATATGATTGAGCACATGATCGTAATACGCGAAATCGCCAACCGTCACCCAATCCTGTCCGGCCTTCTTTTGCAGCGCCCAGTGAGCGGCCCTCAACCGTTTGCCCATTTCGACCAGTCTTTCAGGATCCGGATTCGTGTCGCACGGTTCGGATGCGCTCTTCCAGTACGTTTCAAGCGCCGATTTCAGTTCCCTTTGCGCTCCCATGCGCGGAAAACCCAGAATATGACTGCAAACCATGAATTCATTCCTTTCAAAACAAGTTTGAAAAATCATAGTCAGCCATGTAACATAATTCAAATGAAAGTTTTTTCAATACATCATAAGATTTTCTAATGATAGACCTGAAACATCTCCGGACATTGCAGGCCCTGCGCAAAACGGGAAACCTGACCAAGGCCGCCGATATGCTGCATCTGACCCAATCGGCCCTTTCCCAGCAAGTACGCCTGCTGGAATCCGATTATGGCCTGCTTTTCGAGCGCAAAACCGTTCCGCTGGCATTCACCATCGTCGGACAACGTCTGCTGGAACTGGCCGACAGGATCCTTCCGGTCATTGAAGAAACCGAACGGGACCTTATCCGCCTCAGGGACGGAACGGCCGGTTCACTCAGAATCGTCGTCGAATGCCACACCTGCTTCGACTGGCTGATACCTGCCATGGACATTTTCCGTTCACTCTGGCCTGAAGTGGAACTGGACATTATCTCCGGCTTTCACGCCGATCCTGTCGGCCTGCTCCACCGGTACCGTGCCGATCTGGCCATTGTCGGTACTCCGGAACCGGAGTCCAATATCGTTTTCCGTCCCCTGTTTCATTTCGATATCGTGGCCCTGCTGGCAAACGGCCATCCCCTGACCAAAGAACCTTTCCTGCGCCCCGAACACTTCGCCGACCAGACGCTGATCACTTATCCCGTACCCGACGAAATGCTCGACATCATGCAACAGGTACTGGTACCTGCGAACATATCGCCCGAGCGACGTACATCCGAGCTGACCATCGCCATCCTCCAGCTGGTTGCCAGTGGACGCGGTATTGCTGCGCTGCCGCTCTGGGCTGTCAAAAGTTATCTGGACAGACAGTATGTTTCTTCCAGACCCGTTACGGAAAAAGGACTGAAAGGAAAACTTTATGCTGCCGTCTGCACGGAAATGGCTTCCAAAGCCTATATCAATGATTTTATCCGGCTGATCCGTGAAAAAAGTTTGTGCGAACTGCCCGGCATTCGTCTGCTGAACTGAAATGGTCCTTTTCTGCAATAATGCACTCTTTTACCGATATCACATGGCAAATGTCTGTTTCCACAAATCCGGTACGCGCTTTTGGATCCGGACATCACCTTCCAGTCAATATTCTTATAATCAAAGACAAGTACTTATATAACATAAACATATAGTTATAAATATTGACCTCTTCAACATGGACTGATAATGTTGTTTCCATAAACGGTAAAGGGTCGTTACAGGCATCATGAATGCCGCCAGTTGTTTTTGCCTAGCATTACCGGATCTGGCTGTTTCCCTATTATCGGTTTTCCTGTCTTTTTGATACAAAATGGCACCTACTGGCAATTCCTTCTCCTGATACCAAAATTATGTCCAAAGAGCACAAAAAGGGAAAATTCGCTCTGGATGCCCTTCCTTCCATTACGATGGTCCCCCTTCCGAACCTGAAATCACTTCTATCTGCAAAACGGCAAAAACGACCAGAAACAACAAAAACAGAAAAAACCAGAAGGAAACCGTTGAACTTTCACCCGACCAGCAGGAACTGGTCGATATCTGTAAGAAACTCGGTCTGCGGCATCAGGATTACGCTATCATGTTCGGCATCGGACTTCCCCGCCCGTCATCTTATACCTATGGCCGTACGGCATCCGTTCCCGCTGGTCATGAAAACCGCCCGCCAGTTACTGGCGGAGAATGGCGAGTCGTCACGCAAATTACGGGAAAAATTCGAAAAACCCATGTCGGAAATCATCACCGAATGGGAAACGCGTCTCGGTACCACTACCGATGCAGAAATAGCCGGACTGATCGGCGTTGTCACCATGACGATCAGCCGCTGGCGCAAAAACGAAACCAAGCCTGACCTTGCGGCCCTAAACAGATATGACCGGATCGTCAATCTGATAGCCAGCAATATCAGACAGCATACCGGGCATATCAAAATGGAATTTCCGTGAAAACGGCTCTTTCCGGCTGATTCGACCGGAACCATTTTCACATTCATGCAGTAAATGGTAAAGTTGTGCGATAGAGAATCCAGCCCCGTTTCCGAACCGAAACGGCTTTTCCACTCTTGCAGGCAGACTGAAACCATGAAGAGCAATTTTCCTTCCAATCTGAATGAATTTGATTTTTCCATGATGCCTCCTTCCATCCTGGGGCATCTGAATTTCCGGTTCCGCGATCCCGACCAGCCTCCGCTTCCGGCAGGCACCCATTTACTGAATGTTCTGCTGGGAGTGCCTGATGAACGCGATACGCTTCTAATTGTCCCTGAAGGACTGGATACGACCCGTCCGGTCAAATTGCTGGTCATGTTTCACGGCGCAGGTGGCAGCGCGGAAAAAGTCATGCCATTCTTCAGGGAACATGCCGAAAAAAACAAGTTCCTGCTGATGATCCCACAATCGACATATATCACATGGGATCTGACCATTGGCGGGAACGGCCCGGACCTCGAAAGACTCGACAAGGCCCTTGACAAGGTCAGTTCCCATTTCAGTCTTGACAGAAACCATTTCGGATTCTGCGGGTTTTCCGACGGCGCCAGCTATTCCCTTTCAATCGGCCTGTCCAACGGTGAAACCGTTTCCCACGTTATCGCACTGTCCGGCGGATTCATGAACCTGTACGTTCCTCGCGGACGACCTCTTGTTTTCATCGCACACAGCCCGGAAGACGAACAGCTCCCCATGGACACCAGTGGACTGCACCACTACAAGGAACTGAAAAAAGCCGGTTATGACGTCGAATTC
>CAZRQR010000037.1:0-7375 GCA_964602435.1 uncultured Oxalobacter sp. | reverse complement strand
CCTTGCGACCGTTCCGGCGAAACCTGTCCGCTTGCAAAAAGCAGGCGTTCCGGAAAACCCGAACGTGTTCTCCACATGCACCATACCTCCAACGGGGAAGAATACGTCAGCATCGAACTGACCCCCATCAAAAACCTGTCTGGAGAAATCACCTGTTTTGTCGAAAAAATCGAACCCGTCAAAATGGCAAAAGGACTGACTGAAAAAAACAGCCTGCAGGGACAATCAGCGACATTCAGAAAAATGATGCATCTGGTCAACAAAGCCGCTTCGGCCGACATCAATATTCTGCTTCACGGAAAATCCGGAACCGGCAAGGAACTCGTCGCACAGGCCATTCACCAAGCCGGAAAACGGGCTGCCAAACCATTCATTCCGGTCGATTGCTCGGGCATATCCGAACCCCATTTCGAAAGTGAATTGTTCGGGCAGGCACGTGGAACACATTCGAGAACGGAAAAAAAAGGACTGGTCGATGCCGCTGACGGAGGCACTCTTTTTTTCGATGAAGTCGGAGATTTGCCTCTTTCGATCCAGTCGAAACTGACACATTTTCTCGAAACCGGCGCCTACCGGCGTGTCGGTTCTGCCGATCTGCGTTGTGCCGATGTCCGAATTATCTCCGCGACCACTCACGATCTTCTGAAAAAAGCGGAAAACGGCCTCTTCAGAAAAGATCTTTACTACAGGCTCGCCATCTTTCCCATTCAGGTACCTGCCCTGAAAGACCGGCTGGAAGACATTCCGCTTCTAATCGCTTCCCTTTTGCAGAAAATGGCTCCTGAAAAGAATCTCACGATCTCCGATGAAGCCATGTATCTTTTACAGACCTACCCGTATCCGGGAAACGTCCGTGAACTGCGCAACTTTCTTGAACGTGCCTGTCTTTTGTGCGAAAACAGTGAAATCCATCCGGAACATCTGCTGCTTCCGGAACCTGAAAACGATGAACAAGAACCCGTACCGACACAACCTGTTTCCGACATGCAATTACGGCAGCTGCTTCCTGCATTTCGCGGGAAACGCAAGGTCCTTGCCGAAATGCTGGGTATCAGTGAACGCACGTTATACCGCCGTCTTTCCGAGCTACACGACAAACGGGAGCGTTGAATGGTCAATCATTTCAAACTCTCTTGATTTAAATGGCTTATCGAGTAAAATATAGGGGCTATACATAAAGCTTGCTTCATTTTGAGATGTTATGCGAAGTGTTAGCAATCCCAAGTTAGTACCTTCAGCCCTTTATGGGTGAAGTTTTTCTTTCTGGGCAGCTCCTGTCAGGGAAATGGCCACAGAGAATAAAAACCAAAAGTTGTACCAACGACAAGGAAATGAGAAATTATGACTAAACCATTAGATGGAATTAACGTGCTTGACTTCACCCACGTCCAAGCAGGCCCTGCCTGTACGCAGATGATGGGTTTCTTGGGCGCGAACGTCATCAAAATCGAACGCCGCGGTTCCGGTGACATGACCCGTGGATGGCTGAGAGACAAACCAAACGTTGACTCCCTGTACTTCACGATGTTCAACTGCAACAAGCGTTCTATCGAACTGGATATGAAAACTCAGGAGGGCAAGGCACTTCTGGAAGAAATGATCAAACGTTCCGACGTCATGGTCGAAAACTTCGGACCAGGTGCACTGGACCGTATGGGCTTCACCTGGGAACGCATCCAGGAACTGAATCCGAGAGTCATTCTGGCTTCCGTCAAGGGTTATGCAGAAGGCCATGCCAACGAACATCTGAAAGTTTATGAAAACGTTGCACAGTGCTCCGGCGGTGCTGCTGCCACCACCGGTTTCTGGGATGGTCCTCCGACCGTTTCCGGTGCCGCTCTGGGTGACTCCAACTCCGGTATGCACCTGCTGATCGGTATTCTGGCCGCTCTGGAAATGCGCCATAAGACCGGCCGTGGCCAAAAAGTGGCTGTCGCTATGCAAGACGCTGTGCTGAACTTGGTTCGTATCAAACTGCGTGACCAGCAGCGTCTGGAAAGAACCGGTATGTTGGCTGAATACCCGCAGGCACAGCCCAACTTTGCTTTCGACAGGGATGGCAACCCGCTTTCTTTCGAAAACATTCACTCCGTTCCACGTGGCGGTAATGCAGGTGGTGGTGGCCAGCCAGGCTGGATGCTGAAATGTAAAGGTTGGGAAACCGATGCAGACTCCTACGTTTACTTCACCATCGCTGCCAACATGTGGCCTCAGATCTGCGACATGATCGACAAGCCTGAATGGAAAGACGATCCTAACTACAACACCTTCGAAGGTCGTGTTGACAAGCTGATGGACATCTTCTCCTTCATCGAAACCAAATTCGCTGACAAGGATAAATTCGAAGTCACCGAATGGGCTGCACAGTATGGCATCCCATGCGGTCCGGTCATGTCCATGAAGGAACTGGCTCACGATCCGTCCTTGCGTAAAGTAGGTACCGTCGTTGAAGTTCAGGACGAAGTTCGTGGTAACCACTTGACTGTTGGTTCGCCGATGAAATTCTCCGGCTTCAAGCCGGAAATTACCCGTGCTCCGTTGCTGGGTGAACACACCGACGAAATCCTGAGAGAACTTGGCTGCGATGAAGCCAAGATTAAGGAACTGCGCGAAAAACAGGTTGTTTAATCAACTGTCAATGTGCAAAAATGGCGCTCTCCGAGCGCCATTTTCATTTCCGTATTTTGCCATCAAGTCCGCCTGTCCTAACAAAACACTTTCATTTTCCAGTCTTTCCTGTTTTTCCTTCTTTCTTCTTGGATAGAACACCGATCCTGCAGTATCCGTTTTATGCCAAATAACTGCCATGTACTGCCATATTTTCATATTATGGCACAATCCATCATCCACTATCAGCCGCACAATATCTCAAAAAATATAACATATTGATTTTAAACCGTTTTTAAATCATAAATAATCATTGTCGATATTGATTTTTCATGGATAAAATGATGTATCGAATCATTATGACTTCATTTCAACGGAACAGCAATCATGTCCAACACAACAACAGAACCGCAATGTGGATGCGGCCAGCAACCATCCAGCATCACCCTTCTCGTGGACAACAAGGCAGGAGAAGGTCTGGAATGTGTGCATGGTTTTGCCGCATGGATAAAAATCCGTGACCGTCGTATTCTTTTCGATACCGGTCAAAAAGGCGTCATTTTGAAAAATGCCGAGCGGCTTGGTATCAATCTGGCTGATGCAGAGGTACTCGTTCTGAGTCATGGTCATGACGACCATACCGACAATCTCCCGGATTTCTATGCATTGAATCCCAATGCACCCATGTATTGCGGAGAAAACATCGATGCCGACCGTTTCTGCTGCCGCCCGGGAGAACCGGCGCTGAACTGGTCACCTCCTCCGGGTGCGAAAAAGATTTTCGATTCTCTTCCGCCGGATCAGAAACATGTACTGAAAGCACCGCATTATTTATTGCCGGGTGTGGCGATAACCGGTCCGGTTCCCCGGTTGACCACATTCGAGGATGTGGGAGATGCCCTTTTCCTGGATATCGAGGGACGCAAGCCTGATCCCGTTTCCGACGACATGTCAATGTGGTTTGAAACCGACAAAGGCCTGATTATTTTATTGGGCTGCTGTCATTCCGGTATTGTCAATACTGTCAACTATATCCGCAAAGTCAGTGGAATCGAAAAGGTTTCCGGTATTGTCGGCGGTATGCACCTGATCAGGGCATCTAGGGAGCGCATGGACAAAACACTCGAAGCCATGAAGAGCTGGAATATGGACTTCCTGATTCCCTGCCATTGCACAGGCGACAATGCCATGCAGCAAATGAAAGACTATCTGGGAGAGATTGTCACTTTCGGCTGTACCGGTACAGTTATCGAACTGAGCAATCTTCCGGAAAAACAGGAAGGTGAAGGTGATTTTTCCATGTGCAAGGAACATACCTGTGGATGTGCCTGATTTCGACAACTGTTTTATGGAAAATTCCGTACTGATAGCAAGCTGAACGTTTAACACTTTCTTATTTTCAGAAACGATTTCAGACGATAACCAGTCTATAAAAGAGCCGAGTCCTTGTCGCGGCCGATTTATATCCGGTACGGAATCCTTTCCAGCAAAAAAGCCAGCGCAACGCTGGCTTTTTTGCTTCATAACCACGTCAATTCGGATACAGACCGGCTATCTTTTTCCTCTGAATACGGCACACTGATGGAAGGCCTCGATCGAAACAGGTTCATTGCAACTGTTGCACAAACGACTGGTCAGTTTCAGAAGTTCCTTGATATCCCGCCCGGTAGAATTCGGAAAATCCCGGACCAGACCGGCAATCAGCTCATCCGATAGCTGGACCTGGAACTGTTCAGACAGTGACTTCCACAACCGGACGGCATCCTCCTTGGGAGGAATCTCATAACGGATTACCGCGATGCAACGGGAGAGAATGGCATCGTCCACATCATCGACCCGGTTTGTCGTCATGAACAACAGACCGTCAAAATATTCCAGCGTCCGCAAAAATTCCGCCACAATAGCGTTATGCTGCAAATCATTGTCCCGGCGGCGAATATAGACATCCGCCTCGTCAATCAGCAAGATCGAATCCCAGCGCGCTGCACGCCGCAAAATAGTGGAAAGAGCGGCTTCGACACTCTCTGCCGATGTTCCCAACTGGCCGGAATGGACGCGATACAAGGGTTTTCCGACGACTTCGGAATAGACCTCGGCTGTCAAGGTCTTGCCCAGTCCAGCTGCTCCCATGCACAGGATCGTCGTTCCCCCCGATTTGCCTTCGATAATATCATCCATCAGGATATCCGTATGGGCCGTGAGAATATCGATCAATTTCCGGTGTTCCTGAGGCAATATCAGTTTGTTCTTCAGTTCGGGCCGGTACTGGTATTCTTCCAGATTCTGTACATGTATCCAGCAATTCTGGTGCAGATCCAGATGGAACATATGGATGTAGCAATGAATCGGAATCTGTCCGGATGTCGTATTGGCGAGGGTTCTTCTGTTGGAATGCGTTTCGATCCGGCGTTCGATGATTTCCTCGTCATTGACGCATTTGACCGAAGTACCTGCCGAGATCCTGAAATATTCCAGATTCTTGACCAGCCGGTTTTCCCCTTCACCGATCAGGAAACCCGAATTTTTTGCCAGGAACTGCTTGCCGTAAAACGGCTGATAATTGGCGAAGTCACGTTTATGTCTTTCGTACTCCTCCTTGAATTCAGGACACTCCTTGTAATATCCCTTTCTGGCCAGCAATTCGGGAATGGAAAGCATTCCCATTTCCCGCTGATAAAACAGAATGGCACTTGTCATGCCTGCCCGCCATTGCTCAGGCGCTGCATCATCGACATGTGTCGTGGCCGCGATCGTATTGGCCAATAACTGGATGCACACATACGGCATCCCGGGAATACCATCCTCTCTTGGGACATATTCAATGCTTTCAATCAGCCAGGGAAGCAAGACGCCATCTTTGTTACGGCGATACAGCCAGCCATCAATTGCATTGGCAGACAAATATCCTTCCAGAGCTGGAATCAGCATTTCAATGGTAGGAACGGCCGGTGCAAGGACCTTTTCCTTTTCAACATTGTTTCTCGCAATCAGCTGAAAATACAGGGATCTGTCATCCGTTTTTTTGGCGATGTTCCATAACTGCTCCAGCGAATCCTCATCGAATATATGGTCCGGCACCAAAATCCGGCCATTTGTCAGACCGTGTGACGAAAGGCGCTGCGCCAGTTCTGTTTCCTTGTCTATATGCGCAAGCAAATCATTTATCTGAGAAATAGAAAGATCAAATTCCATATTACTTACCAATCCAAACCATAAAAATTTTCCCGATCCTGTTCTGTTCACGCCCCGAAACAAAGGGGAAAAATTTATTCCCTCCTGCTTCTAGCGGAAATATGAAAATTTCCGGTTTTACCATAACACCAGACGAGAGAAAGTCAGAATTCAGGCTGGCGTGGATCCTCGATTGCGGCCCTGTATTGATATTCTATTGGAGAATTGGGGGGCAGCTTCATCAGTCCTCTGGGATCCAGACGGACTTTGGCAACCGGAACGGGATCCCCCTCAGGCACAGCTTCCCACTTGAAAACAGCATATGGAATATCATTGATATAAGTCAGATCGGCATTGTAAAGTCCCATCATTTGCCCGTTCTGCGTCACCATCACACGTATTTTGGAAGTTTCCATTTTTTGAATCGTCCTCTAAAAATTGTCTGCAGCAAAAACAACCCCATCGTTCAGTTATCGATATCCAGAAGCCCCGAAAAACTGACCATCGCCTTTTCTCCCCTGTAAATGGGCAGCGGCTTTTCGCCTTCTTTCAGCGGCGTCTTTATATCCTGTTTTTCATTGGAAAAACTGACATAGGCAAAGTTTCCTTTGGCACCCCTAGCTTTATATGCCTTATCGATTTCATGAATATTGTCGGGAATTTTCGCTTCATGAGGATAGCGGACTGCCTGGAGAACGACCCATTGCAGACCGGCATCTCCCCCAAGCCACAAAGACGGTTGAAGTTCCGGATTCGAATTCCATGCGGAAACGACATCTCCACTTTCCGTCAGTTCTTTTCTGGCCACCTGAACCGCGAAATCATGAAGTTCCCAGTCCGTCATTTCGATCTTTTCATCCGTCACCAGATCGGGAGGATTGACAGGTTCTCTGCCTTCAAGAGTCAAAAGGTTCCATCCGCCACCTGCACAAAACCAGTTGCCGAAAGAAAAGCGCATCGGCATGATACAGGCATGCCCCTTGCATTCCCTCGCGATCTTGGCCAGATCTTCTTCCGTTCCCGGCATTTTGACCAACCCGTCGGCATCTTCCAGACGAATGAAAAAAAGCTGATTACCCAATCTGAAAGAAAGATGTTCCATAAACGGTGCATCGAGATGGGCACGCATCCAGACCAGCTCGCTACCGCCTTTCATCTGCAAATGACGCCCTGCGGATTGCCAACATTGAATGAAATCATCTGATAAAATATATGACGGGTTTGTTGTCTGCATGATTTTTCCCTATTTCTGAATTGGTAAATATCCCCCCGCTGCGGAACAACCATCTTTGTCCGTTTTGAAGGAATTTTTGTTGTTATCTGAAAAATCTTGAAGATAATGGAAAGACAGGAAAGATTCCTTCCCTGCGGAAATCGCGACGGGAAAAGGCCAACTTGAAAAACAGCATTTCCGACCGGCCTTCCGTGAAAGAAAATCAGCGTCATTCAAGAGATCGTGTTCCATAGCAGTTCCCTGGATAGTTGCCCAGAAAAGCAACAGTGTGTATCTGCGAAGAAAGGAGTTCGGTAGTCTCTTGACGCCAATCTACAACTATCTGACATTTTACCACTTGTATTCCAGAAATGAAATAAGTGG
>CAZRQR010000036.1:0-15826 GCA_964602435.1 uncultured Oxalobacter sp. | reverse complement strand
CGTGAAGGCGGCAGAACAGTCGGCGCAGGTGTCGTCTCCAAAATTATTGAATAAGTTCTGTTGATGCCTTCCTCCGTGGTGGGGAAGGTGTTGATGATTTATGTTAGGCTGTAGATGTAGGGGAATAGCTCAATTGGCAGAGCGTCGGTCTCCAAAACCGAAGGTCGGGGGTTCGAGGCCCTCTTCCCCTGCCACGTTATATTCATAACTGAAAGTAGGGTTTTATGTCTAACCAACCTGTGCAAGCCGAGGGTGGCTTGGGCGATAAGGTGAAGGTTGCCTGTGCTGTTGCCTCTATTTTGGCAGGTATTTTTGGTTTTTATTTCTTGGCTGGACAGTCTTCTTTGCCGCGAATCAGCGTATTGGTCGCGGGTCTCATTGTTGGTGCCTGTTTTGCCTGGTTTTCTTCTTCCGGGCGTAATTTTATCGTGTTCGCCAGAGAGGCCGTTCGTGAAACCAAGAAAGTTGTCTGGCCTGCGCGAAACGATGCCATTCGAATTACTGGAATCGTTTTTGGCTTTGTTCTTTTGATGGCCGTATTCCTTTGGGGGGCGGACAAGGTATTGGAGTTTGTTCTTTATAACATCATACTTGGCTGGAAAAGATAATGGGTGAAAATAGCCAAGATCAGGCTGGCAAGGAAAAAAGTACTGGTGCGGCATCCCGGATGCGCTGGTATGTTGTTCATGTTTATTCCGGTATGGAAAAAAGTGTGCGTCGCTCCCTGATGGAGAGGATCGACCGGATGGGCATGAATGAGAAATTCGGTCAGATACTGGTTCCGACGGAAGAAGTTGTTGAGGTCAAAGGTGGACAGAAATCGGTTACCGAGCGCCGTTTTTTTCCGGGGTATGTTCTGATCGAAATGGAAATGACGGATGACACGTGGCATCTGGTCAAGGATACGGGCAAAGTAACAGGGTTTGTTGGTGGGAAATCCAACAAGCCGACACCTGTTCCTGCACGTGAAATGGAAAAACTTCTTCAGCAGATGCAAGATGGAGTTGATAAGCCACGTCCGAAAATATCTTATGAAGTTGGCGAACTGGTTCGCATCAAGGAAGGGCCTTTTGCTGATTTCAATGGCAATGTCGAGGAGGTCAATTACGAGAAATCACGGTTGAGGGTTTCCGTGACCATTTTTGGGCGTTCGACTCCAGTGGAACTTGAGTTCGGACAGGTCGAAAAAGTTTGATTTTGCGTATGCCGGAACGCAAGTTGATAATCCGGCAGAGGAGCCTGCATGTTGTTGGGCGGGCGTTATGACTCATTAACCTGGAAAAAAAGAAATGGCAAAGAAAATCGCCGGTTTTATCAAGCTGCAGGTTCCAGCGGGTAAAGCCAATCCATCTCCTCCAATCGGGCCGGCTCTTGGTCAGCGTGGTCTGAATATCATGGAATTCTGTAAGGCATTCAATGCGCAGACTCAAGGATTTGAGCAGGGTATGCCTATCCCTGTCGTGATTACGGCTTATGCGGACAAATCGTTCACGTTTGCCATGAAAACACCTCCGGCTACTTTCCTGATCAAGAAAGCGGCGGGAATTGAAAAGGGATCGCAGCGCCCCAATACGGAAAAGGTCGGTTCAATTACCAGAGCCCAGGCTGAAGAAATTGCTACCATGAAAAAACCTGATCTGACTGCTGCCGATATGGAAGCTGCCGTCAGGACAATTGTAGGTTCTGCCAAGTCAATGGGCATTACTGTGGAGGGCATGTAAATGGCTAAGGCTTCTAAGAGAGTGCGTGCTTTTCGGGAAAAAGTGGATCGCAGCAAGGTATATCCTGTTGATGCTGCCTTGGCATTGCTGAAAGAGTATGCGACAGCGAAATTTAATGAATCTATTGATGTTGCTGTCCAGTTGGGGGTTGATCCGAGAAAATCCGATCAGGTTGTTCGTGGCTCCGTGGTGTTGCCTGCGGGCACAGGGAAGACGGTTCGCGTTGCTGTATTTGCATCGGGTGAAAAGGCTGAACAGGCAAGAGCGGCTGGTGCCGATGTCGTTGGCATGGAAGATTTGGCGGCTCAGATCAAGGGGGGGGATATCCCATTTGATGTTGTTATTGCCTCTCCGGATACGATGCGTATTGTTGGTTCGCTTGGCCAGATTCTCGGACCACGCGGTTTGATGCCAAATCCGAAAGTGGGTACAGTAACTCCCGATGTTGCCACCGCCGTCAAGAATGCCAAGGCTGGTCAGGTGCAATACAGGACCGATCGTGCCGGTATCATTCATGCCACGATCGGTCGCAGGTCTTTTTCGGACGAAGATTTGAAGTCGAATCTGGCTGCGTTGATTGATGCGCTGAACAAGGCCAAGCCGGCCAGCAGCAAGGGTACCTACATCCGCAAGGTTTCGATTTCATCGACGATGGGTGCTGGCGTTCGTGTCGATCAAGCATCGATCGTCGCTTGAGGGTATAATTCAAACCCTGAAATTCAGGGGAATGACTTTGGGCCATATCGGTAAATATATCGGTATGGACAATCAAAGACCGCTGGGCAGTTGGTGCTATTTTGTCAATTGTTAAAAATTTACCCAGCGTAGATGGTGAACCCAATTAGTTTTGTGGTTTCAAGGCGGATTGCCGATGGTAGACTCCTAACTTTGGGCGCCGTGTTCGAACCGATATCCGATCGTTTGTCTGAGACGGATATCATTTTTGGAGGTTGACCGTGGGTCTCAATCTGAATGACAAAAAGGCTGTAGTGGCAGAAGTCAGTGCCCAGATCGCTGAGGCGCAGACAATCGTTCTGGCCGAATATCGTGGTATCCAGGTTGGTGACATGACGCAACTGCGTGCAGCTGCACGTGAAAGTGGCGTGTATATGCGTGTATTGAAGAATACGCTGGCACGTCGCGCTGTTGAAGGGACAGCATTTGCCGATCTCGCGTCTGAAATGACCGGTCCTTTGGTTTATTCTATTTCAAAGGATGCAGTTGCTGCTGCAAAAGTTGTGCAGGATTTTGCAAAACGTAACGATGCGCTGGTTATCAGGGGCGGCAGTTATGCAGGCAAGAAACTCGATAAGGCTGGTGTTGCTGCGCTTGCCAGCATCCCGAGCCGCGAGGTACTGCTTTCACAGCTTATGGGCGTTATGTTGGCTCCAGTTTCGGGCTTTGCTCGTGGGCTGGCTGCATTGGCTGCGAAAAAAGAAGCAGAAGCAGCCTGATGCAGGAAAGCAAGCCTGTCATTTTTATGGCTTGTTTTGCAGTCGTTGGTACCAATTAATTTATTTGACAAAAGAATTAGGAGTTTTACATGGCAATGAGCAAGGAAGACATCCTGGAAGCCGTTGGCGCGATGTCCGTAATGGAATTGAATGACCTAGTTAAGGCATTTGAAGAAAAATTTGGTGTTTCTGCTGCAGCGATGGCTGTTGCCGGTCCTGCTGGCGGCGCAGCTGCCGGTGGTGGTGCAGCTGCGGAAGAACAGACCGAGTTCACTGTTGTTCTGTCTGAATTCGGTTCCAACAAGGTTGCTGTTATCAAGGCCGTTCGTGAAATTACCGGTTTGGGTCTGAAAGAAGCCAAGGATATGGTTGATTCTGCACCGAAGCCTGTCAAGGAAGGCGTCAGCAAGGCTGATGCGGAAGAAGCCAAGAAGAAACTGGAAGACGCTGGCGCAAAAGTCGAAATCAAATAATTTCGGTTTCGCCGGGTGTTGTCGTTGTATTGAAGTCATTGCTGAATCGTTCCGGAAAGGGCGATTCGGCTTTGACTTAATTGTGTTTTCTGAAATATCTTTTTACGTGATACCTTGAAGCGGAGACTTGAGTTTTATGTTTTTGCCAACCAGAACGTAAAACTGAATTTTCCATCCTTCAGCCACTCATGGAGTGTCCATGCACTACTCATTTACTGAGAAGAAGCGCATCCGCAAATCTTTTGCAAAGCGCGATAATGCTCACCAAGTTCCTTTTTTGCTGGCTACCCAGCTTGAATCGTATGAAAAATTTCTGCAAGCTGATGTGCCGCCTTTAAAACGTAAGAATGAAGGCTTGCAATCCGCGTTTACATCAATTTTTCCGATTGTGTCACATAACGGTTTCGCAAGACTGGAATTTATTTCCTATACTCTGGGTGATCCTCCATTTGATGTCAAGGAATGCCAGCAACGCGGATTGACATTGGCATCGCCCTTGCGTGCCAAGGTGCGTCTGGTCATTCTTGACAAGGAATCACCCACGAAGCCTGTAGTCAAGGAAATGAAGGAACAGGAAGTCTACATGGGCGAATTGCCTTTAATGACAACGACGGGTTCTTTTGTGATCAATGGAACGGAACGTGTGATTGTTTCGCAGTTGCATCGTTCTCCCGGCGTGTTTTTCGAGCATGACAAGGGCAAGACGCATTCTTCGGGAAAACTTCTTTTCTCTGCGCGAATTATTCCTTATCGTGGTTCATGGCTCGATTTCGAGTTCGATCCGAAGGATATTCTGTTTTTCCGCATTGACCGGCGCCGCAAAATGCCGGTCACGATTCTGTTGAAGGCAATCGGCATGTCTTCCGAGGAAATTCTGGAAAATTTCTTTGTATTCGACGATTTCCTGTTGCGTCCGGAAGGCGCGGAAATGGAGTTCGTGCCATCACGGATGCGGGGTGAAATCGCGCGTTTTGACATTCTTGACAGGGACGGAAAAGTCCTCGTCGAAAAGGATAAACGTATTAATGCAAGAAATATCCGTGATATCGAGGCAGCCGGAATCAAACGCATTTCCGTGCCTGAAGACTTCCTGTATGGCCGTGCATTGGCTAGGAATATTGTTGACCAGGATACCGGGGAAGTGATTGCGCGCGCCAATGACGAGATTACGGAAGAAGTCATGGCACGTCTGCGGGAAGCGGGAATTGAAGAAATCCAGACGCTTTATACAAATGATCTGGATCAGGGGGCCTATATTTCGCAAACGTTGCGGATTGATGAAACTGCGGATCAGATGGCAGCAAGAATTGCCATTTACCGTATGATGCGTCCGGGCGAACCGCCGACGGAAGAATCTGTTGAAGCGTTGTTCAATGGCCTTTTCTATAATGAGGAACGCTATGATTTGTCTGCCGTCGGCCGGATGAAATTCAACAGCAGGGTCGGCCGTGATGAATTGACTGGGCCAATGACATTGTCCAATGACGATATCCTCTCTGTCATCAAGATTCTGGTCGAATTGCGTAACGGACGCGGTGAGATTGACGATATTGACCATCTGGGCAATCGTCGTGTCCGTTGTGTTGGCGAGCTTGCCGAAAACCAGTTCCGTGCCGGTCTGGTCAGGGTTGAACGTGCTGTGAAGGAGCGCCTTGGACAGGCAGAGGCTGATAATCTGATGCCGCATGATCTGATTAATTCCAAGCCGATTTCTGCAGCGATCCGCGAATTCTTCGGTTCGTCGCAGTTGTCGCAATTCATGGATCAGACCAATCCGCTGTCGGAAATCACGCACAAGCGCCGTGTCTCCGCATTGGGACCCGGCGGGCTGACCCGTGAGCGTGCAGGGTTTGAAGTCCGGGACGTGCATCCGACGCACTATGGCCGTGTCTGTCCGATTGAAACGCCGGAAGGTCCGAATATCGGATTGATCAATTCTCTGGCCTTGTATGCACGTCTGAATGAATACGGTTTTCTGGAAACGCCATACCGCAAGGTCGTGGACAGCCATGTGACCGATCAGATCGAATATCTGTCCGCGATTGAGGAAGGCCGTTATATCATCGCACAGGCAAACAGTAAAATTGACGAAAACGGTGTATTGGTCGACGAACTGGTTTCGGCTCGTGAAGCCGGTGAAACCATTCTCGTTTCACCGGAGCGGGTTCAGTATATGGACGTTGCGCCGGGTCAGATCGTTTCTGTTGCGGCATCTCTGATTCCGTTTCTGGAACATGACGATGCGAACCGTGCGCTGATGGGGGCCAACATGCAACGCCAGGCCGTTCCCTGTCTGAGACCGCAGAAAGCATTGGTCGGAACGGGCATTGAACGGACTGTTGCCGTTGACTCGGGAACGACCGTTCAAGCGCTGAGAGGCGGTGTTGTCGATTATATCGATGCAGGCCGTGTCGTGGTTCGTGTCAATGATGACGAGGCAAAAGCCGGTGAGGTCGGTGTCGACATTTACAACCTGATCAAGTACACGCGATCCAACCAGAATACGAATATCAACCAGAGACCGATTGTCAAGGTTGGAGACCGGATTGCAAAGGGTGATGTCATTGCGGACGGTGCATCGACTGATCTGGGTGAATTGGCTCTCGGACAGAATCTTCTGGTCGCATTCACACCGTGGAACGGCCTTAACTATGAAGATTCCATTCTGATATCAGAAAAGGTTGTCGAGGATGACCGTTATACCTCGATCCATATTGAAGAGTTGTCTGTTGTCGCACGGGATACCAAACTGGGGCCGGAAGAAATTACACGCGATATTTCCAATCTGGCCGAAAATCAGCTGGCCCGTCTGGATGAATCCGGTATTGTTTATATCGGTGCCGAAGTTGAGGCAGGAGATGTTCTGGTCGGCAAGGTCACGCCGCGTGGTGAAACGCAGCTGACTCCGGAAGAAAAGCTGTTGCGCGCGATTTTCGGCGAGAAGGCATCCGATGTGAAAGATACATCATTGCGGGTACCTTCGGGAATGGTCGGTACGGTTATTGACGTCCAGGTATTCACGCGTGAAGGACTTGTTCGGGACAAACGCGCACAGCAGATTATCGATGATGAATTGAAGCGTTATCGTATTGATCTGAATGACCAGATGCGTATTGTGGAAGGGGATGCTTTCCAGCGTCTGAGCAAATTGCTGATTGGCAAGAAAGTCAATGGCGGTCCGAAAAAACTGGCTCGTGGCGCGGAGATCACTCAGGAATATCTGTCTGATCTGGAACGTTATCACTGGTTCGATATCCGTCCTGCAGACGAAGATACAGCGATGGCCCTGGAAGCGATCAAGGATTCGATTGAGGAAAAACGGCACCAGTTTGATTTGGCATTCGAGGAAAAACGCAAGAAACTGACCCAAGGAGATGAATTGCAGCCCGGTGTCCAGAAGATGGTGAAAGTCTATCTGGCGGTCAAGCGTCGTTTGCAGCCCGGCGACAAGATGGCTGGTCGTCATGGTAACAAGGGGGTCGTTTCCAAGATCGTGCCAATTGAAGATATGCCTTACATGGCGGACGGTACGCCAGCCGATATCGTTCTGAATCCGCTTGGTGTTCCATCCCGTATGAATATTGGCCAGATTCTTGAAACCCATCTGGGCTGGGCATCCAAGGGACTGGGATTGCGTATCGGTGAAATGCTGCAAGCCAAGCAGAAGGTAGAAGATATCCGTGCCTTCCTCAAGCAGATTTATCTGAGTAGCGGTAAGCCGGAAGATCTGGACAGTCTGACAGAAGCGGAAGTACTGACGTTGGCCGAGAATCTGAAAGATGGGGTGCCGTTTGCAACTCCTGTTTTTGATGGTGCAGAAGAGGACGAAATCCGTCGTATGCTGGATTTGGCTTATCCGGATGACATTGCCAAGAAACTGGGTATGACCGAGATGAAAAATCAGGTAACCTTGTACGATGGCCGTACGGGTGAACCGTTTGAACGCCCGGTCACTGTCGGATACAAGCATATGCTGAAATTGCATCATCTGGTGGATGACAAGATGCATGCCCGCTCGACTGGGCCATATTCTCTGGTGACCCAGCAACCGTTGGGGGGCAAGGCGCAGTTTGGTGGCCAGCGTTTCGGCGAAATGGAAGTCTGGGCACTGGAGGCTTATGGCGCGTCCTATGTATTGCAGGAAATGCTGACGGTAAAATCCGATGATGTTGCAGGACGGACCAAGGTTTACGAAAATCTGGTCAAGGGGGATCATGTCATTGATGCCGGTATGCCGGAGTCCTTCAATGTGCTCGTGAAGGAAATCCGTTCCTTGGGCATCGATATTGATCTCGAACGCAATTAGGCGAAAGCATGAAAATCCGGATGGGGCGCGTGGCCACCTCGTCCGGTACAGAATTTTTGGCCGTAGTTTCTCACCCAATTGGAGTGAAATATGAAAGCACTGCTCGATCTATTCAAGCAAGTTCAGCAAGATGAACAATTCGATGCCATTAAAATCGGTCTGGCATCTCCTGAAAAAATCAGATCATGGTCTTACGGTGAAGTCAAAAAACCGGAAACGATCAATTACCGTACCTTCAAGCCGGAACGTGACGGCCTGTTCTGCGCAAAGATTTTTGGACCGATCAAGGATTACGAATGTTTGTGCGGCAAGTACAAGCGTTTGAAACATCGCGGTGTCATCTGTGAAAAATGTGGTGTGGAAGTCACATTGGCCAAAGTCCGTCGTGAACGGATGGGGCATATCGAACTTGCATCGCCTGCTGCTCATATCTGGTTTCTGAAATCCTTGCCATCCCGTCTGGGTATGGTGCTGGATATGACATTGCGCGATATTGAACGGGTTCTGTATTTCGAGGCCTATGTCGTTACCGATCCCGGCATGACGCCGTTGAAGAAGTGCCAGATCATGTCGGAAGATGATTATGCCGCCAAATATGAGGAGTACGGTGACGAGTTTTCTGCATCAATGGGGGCAGAAGGGATTCGCGAGTTGTTGCGTTCGATCGATATCGATCGCGAAGCGGAAATGCTGCGCAATGAGCTCAAGGATTCCAAATCCGAAGCCAAAATCAAGAAATATGCCAAGAGACTGAAAGTATTGGAAGCCTTCCAACGTTCCGGTATCAAACCGGAATGGATGATTATGGAAGTATTGCCGGTATTGCCGCCGGAATTGCGTCCTCTTGTTCCATTGGATGGCGGTCGGTTTGCGACTTCCGATCTGAACGATCTTTATCGTCGTGTTATCAACAGAAACAACCGTCTGAAGCGGTTGCTGGAATTGCGTGCGCCTGAAATCATCACCCGCAATGAAAAACGTATGCTTCAGGAAGCGGTGGATTCCCTGCTGGATAATGGCCGCCGTGGAAAGGCGATGACTGGCGCCAACAAACGTCCGCTGAAATCACTGGCGGAAATGATCAAGGGCAAGGGGGGGCGTTTCCGTCAGAATCTGTTGGGCAAACGCGTCGATTATTCTGGCCGTTCGGTGATTACTGTCGGCCCGCAGCTGAAGTTGCATCAGTGCGGTTTGCCAAAACTGATGGCACTGGAGCTGTTCAAGCCTTTTATTTTCAACAAACTGGAATTGATGGGGCTGGCTACAACTATCAAGGCGGCCAAACGTCTCGTCGAGTTACAGGAACCGATTGTATGGGATATTCTCGAAGAAGTCATCCGTGAACATCCAGTTATGCTGAACCGTGCGCCCACGTTGCACAGACTGGGGATCCAGGCTTTTGAGCCGGTACTGATTGAAGGCAAGGCTATTCAGTTGCATCCACTGGTTTGTGCCGCTTTCAATGCCGACTTCGACGGTGATCAAATGGCTGTCCATGTTCCGTTGTCAGTCGAGGCGCAGCTGGAAGCACGTACTTTGATGCTGGCTTCCAACAATATTCTTTTCCCGTCCAATGGCGAGCCGTCAATTGTTCCTTCGCAGGATATGGTGCTTGGTCTTTATTACGCGACGCGCGAAAAGATCAATGGCAAGGGTGAAGGCATGATATTTGCCGATATTTCGGAAGTCCAGCGTGCATACGACAACAAGGAAGTTGAACTGGCTACCCGTATTACGGTTCGTTTGTCAGATTATGTCAAGGATCCGCTCAGTGGTGAAACGGTCAAGAAAATCGTACGTTATGAAACGACTGTCGGACGTGCCTTGCTGTCGGAAATACTTCCGGAAGGTCTGCCTTTTTCCGTATTGAATACACCATTGAAGAAGAAGGAAATTTCACGCCTGATCAATACATCGTTCCGGAAATGCGGGTTGCGTGCAACGGTTGTATTTGCTGATCACCTGATGCAGGCAGGATTCCGTCTGGCAACGAGGGCGGGCATTTCCATTTGTATCAACGACATGCTGGTGCCGAAACAGAAAACGGAACTGATTTCGGCTGCCGAACAGGAAGTCAAACAGATTGAACAGCAATATGCATCCGGTCTGGTGACTTCCGGCGAGCGTTACAACAAGGTGGTCGATATATGGGGCAAGACTGGTGACAGTGTCGGCAAGGCCATGATGGACCAGCTGAAGGTTGAGGATGTCGTCCGGCGTGATGGATCGGCAGGAACGCAGGAATCGTTCAATTCCATTTATATGATGGCGGATTCCGGTGCTCGCGGTTCGGCAGCACAGATCCGTCAGCTGGCAGGTATGCGTGGTCTGATGGCCAAACCGGACGGTTCGATTATCGAAACGCCGATTACCGCCAATTTCCGGGAAGGATTGAACGTGCTTCAATACTTCATTTCGACACATGGCGCTCGCAAGGGATTGGCTGATACTGCGCTGAAAACGGCAAATTCCGGTTATCTGACTCGTCGTCTTGTTGATGTGACACAGGATCTGGTCGTCATTGAAGATGATTGCGGTACTCATGAAGGGGTTGTGATGAAGGCCCTGATTGAGGGGGGGGAAGTGGTTGAAGCATTGGGTGACCGTGTTCTGGGTCGTGTTTGCGCCAATGACATCATTAACCCTGAATCGCGTGAGGTATTGTACGAGGCGGGAACTCTGCTGGATGAAGACAAGATTGAGGAAATCGAACGGCTCGGCGTAGATGAAGTCAAGGTCCGCACACCTCTGACATGCGAAACACGTTATGGCATGTGTGCGAAATGCTATGGTCGCGATTTGGGGCGCGGATCTCTGGTCAATGCCGGCGAGGCGGTGGGTGTTATCGCAGCACAGTCAATTGGTGAGCCCGGAACCCAGCTGACCATGCGTACTTTCCATATCGGTGGCGCGGCTTCCCGCTCTGCCGTTGCATCCAGTGTCGAGGCACGGTCGAATGGTACCATTCACTTTACTTCGGCCATGCGATATGTCACCAACGACAAAGGTGACCAGATTGTCATTTCACGTTCGGGTGAAATGACGATTGCCGATGATGTCGGTCGTGAGCGTGAACGCCATAAAGTACCGTATGGCGCAACATTGCTGGTTAGCGACGGACTGCCTGTCAAGGCCGGCAAGGTATTGGCGACATGGGATCCGATGACCCGCCCGATCATTACGGAATATGCCGGTACCATTCGCTTTGAAAATGTTGAGGAAGGGGTAACCGTCGCAAGACAGGTCGATGAAGTGACCGGGCTGTCGACACTTGTCGTGATCGACCCGAAACGTCGTGGAACTTCCACAAGATCGGCTCGTCCGCAGGTCAAACTGTTGAATGACAATGGGGAAGAGGTCAAGATTGCCGGTACGGAACATGCCGTGACCATCAGCTTTCAGGTCGGTGCGCTTCTGATGGTTCAGGATGGCCAGAAAGTGTCCGTCGGTGAAGTGCTTGCGCGTATTCCAACTGAATCGCAGAAGACGCGTGATATTACAGGGGGGCTTCCACGGGTTGCCGAACTGTTTGAAGCACGGTCTCCAAAAGATGCCGGCATGCTGGCAGAAGTGACCGGCACAGTCGCGTTCGGCAAGGAAACCAAGGGCAAGCAGCGTCTTGAAATTACCGATATGGATGGCAATCGTCACGAATTCCTGATCGGCAAGGACAAGCAGGTTCTTGTGCATGACGGTCAGGTTGTCAACAAAGGGGAGATGATTGTTGACGGTCCTGCTGACCCGCAGGATATTCTGCGACTGTTGGGAATTGAAGCGCTGGCACGTTACATTGTTGATGAAGTGCAGGATGTTTACCGTTTGCAGGGTGTGAAGATCAATGACAAGCATATTGAAGTTATTGTTCGTCAGATGCTGCGTCGTGTAAATGTCGTCGATGCCGGGGATACCTGTTATATTCCGGGCGAACAGGTGGAACGTTCCGAATTGCTGGATGAAAATGATCGTGTCATTGCCGAAGGCAAGAGACCGGCAACATACGAAAATGTGTTGCTGGGTATTACCAAGGCATCGTTGTCGACGGATTCTTTCATTTCCGCAGCTTCCTTCCAGGAAACAACGCGGGTTCTGACCGAGGCCGCCATTATGGGTAAGAAAGACAGTCTCAGAGGTTTGAAAGAAAACGTGATTGTCGGCCGATTGATCCCGGCAGGTACTGGACTTGCAATGCATCGTGCTCGCAAGCAAAAAGCGATCTGGGAGCAGGAAGAGCGTGCGGCCTTGCAGCGTGCTGAACAGATGCAGCATCAGGTACAGGATGTTTCCAGTGCGGTGAGTGAAAATCCTGAACAGGAATAAAAATCGAGCAGTCATGTGGCATTCCGGAAAATTCGGGATGCCACTTTTTTGATCGCTAAAAAATGCCCTTGTTGTTTTTGGTGCGGTCAGTAGTTGTATGTCCTTGAAGTAATTGACTTTGCCAAGGGGACAGTTTAGAATCCACGGTCTTTGGTGCCTGTTAATGATGGTCGTAATATCATTGTTTTTGGGGCACACTTCCTGTGGTGAGAGTTTTTCCATAGAGTCCCCGGTTGTTCATGATGACCGGGATTGTCTGTAATTTTTATTTAGTTGGATTAAATCGATGCCAACCATCAATCAATTGATTCGCCAGCCTCGTGTGACCGTCAAGGCAAAAAGCAAGTCTCCAGCGCTGGAAAATTGTCCGCAGAAACGTGGTGTATGTACTCGTGTTTATACGACAACACCGAAAAAACCTAACTCCGCCTTGAGAAAGGTGGCCAAGGTAAGACTGACAAACGGTTTTGAAGTCATTTCCTACATTGGTGGTGAAGGTCACAATCTGCAGGAACATAGTGTCGTTCTTCTGCGTGGCGGTCGTGTCAAAGACTTGCCGGGTGTTCGTTATCATATGGTTCGCGGTTCCCTGGATACGCAGGGCGTTAAGGACCGTAAACAGGCTCGCTCCAAGTACGGTGCGAAGCGCGCGAAAGCTGCAAGCAAATAATTTGGGTCGGTCGTGTGATCGAGTAAGTGGCGTGCCATGATGGTTCGCCGTGAGTGTTGTCGCTCAACTGAAGAAAGAAAGGAAAGAAATGCCTCGTCGTCGTGAAGTGCCCAAGCGCGAGATTCTGCCGGATCCAAAATTCGGCAATGTGGATGTAGCAAAGTTTGTTAATGTGTTGATGCTCTCCGGAAAAAAATCTGTAGCCGAAAATATCATTTACGGAGCGTTTGAAATTATCGAAAGCAAGTCCGGAAAAGATCCTCTGGAAATTTTCATGCAGGCGGTCAATAACTGCAAACCACTGGTTGAAGTGAAATCGCGTCGTGTCGGGGGAGCCAACTATCAGGTGCCGGTCGAGGTTCGCCCAGTTCGCCGCATGGCGTTGTCCATGCGCTGGTTGCGTGAGGCGGCCACGAAGCGCAGTGAAAAATCCATGCCGCAGCGTCTGGCCGGCGAGTTGATGGAGGCGGCCGAAGGTCGTGGCGGTGCCATGAGAAAACGCGATGAAGTCCATCGGATGGCGGAAGCCAACAAGGCTTTCTCGCATTTCCGCTTCTAGCAGGAGAATGAGTGGGCGGCTGCTCGTGGAAAATATCTGGCAAGCCGGGCGCATTTACTGAAGTAATGCTGCTCGGTTTTGTTTATTAAAAAGTTTTAGGATTGATTATGGCTCGCAAGACACCGATCGAACGTTATCGTAACATTGGTATTTCTGCTCATATTGATGCAGGTAAAACGACGACGACAGAACGTATTCTTTTTTATACAGGCGTTAATCACAAGCTGGGTGAGGTTCATGATGGCGCGGCAACCATGGACTGGATGGAACAGGAGCAGGAGCGCGGCATTACGATTACTTCCGCTGCGACGACATGTTTCTGGAATGGTATGGCCAACAATTTCCAGAATCACCGGATCAATATTATCGATACTCCGGGGCACGTTGACTTTACGATCGAAGTTGAACGTTCAATGAGGGTTCTGGACGGTGCATGCATGGTTTACTGTGCTGTTGGTGGCGTTCAGCCGCAATCGGAAACAGTATGGCGCCAGGCCAACAAGTATAAAGTTCCCCGTCTGGCATTCGTCAACAAAATGGATCGTACCGGTGCAAATTTCTTCAAGGTGTATGATCAGATGCGTTCGCGCCTGAAGGCCAACCCGGTTCCCTTGCAGATTCCAATTGGTGCGGAAGACAGCTTTGAGGGCGTTGTTGACCTGATCAAAATGAAGGGAATTTATTGGGATGATGCTTCTCAGGGCACCAAATTTGAATACAGGGATGTTCCGTCCAATCTGCTGGATCAGGCCAAGGAATGGCGTGAAAAACTGGTTGAAGTCGCAGCTGAAACCAGTGAAGAGCTGATGGACAAATATTTGAACGACGGCGATTTGCCGGAGGAAGATATCAAAAAGGCGTTGCGCCAGAGAACCATCGCCGGTGAAATCGTGCCGATGATGTGCGGTTCCGCTTTCAAGAACAAGGGGGTTCAGGCGATGCTGGATGCTGTTGTGGAATATCTGCCGTCCCCTGTCGATATTCCGGCTGTCGAAGGCACGGATGAAAATGACAATGTCGTTATCAGAAGGGCTGCTGACGATGAAAAATTCGCTGCACTGGCGTTCAAGATCATGACGGATCCGTTTGTCGGTCAGCTGATCTTCTTCCGTGTTTATTCCGGTGTGGTCAAATCCGGTGATACGGTTCTGAATCCTGTCAAGAACAAGAAGGAAAGAATCGGTCGTCTGCTGCAGATGCATGCAAACCAGCGGGAGGAAATCAAGGAAGTGATGGCGGGCGATATCGCTGCAGCTGTCGGGTTGAAAGAAGCCACGACCGGTGAAACCTTGTGTGATCCAAGTGCGCCGATTACGCTTGAAAAAATGGAATTTCCTGAACCGGTTATTTCCGAAGCTGTTGAGCCGAAAACCAAACAGGATCAGGAAAAAATGGCTTTGGCACTGAACCGTCTGGCTCAGGAAGATCCTTCTTTTCGTGTCTATACCGATGAAGAGTCTGGGCAGACCATTATTGCCGGTATGGGCGAGTTGCATCTGGATATTATTGTTGATCGCATGCGTCGTGAATTCGGTGTTGAAGCGACGATCGGCAAGCCGCAGGTGGCTTATCGTGAAACGATTCGCAAGACTTGTGACGAAAGTGAAGGCAAGTTCGTCAAACAGTCCGGCGGTCGTGGTCAGTATGGTCATGTCGTGCTGAAAATCGAACCGCAGGAACCCGGCAAGGGATTCGAATTTGTCGATGCCATCAAGGGGGGTGTCGTTCCGCGCGAATTCATTCCGGCCGTTGAAAAAGGTATTCGCGATTCATTGAATTCCGGTGTCATGGCGGGTTATCCGGTGGTGGACGTCAAGGTGACATTGTTCTTTGGTTCCTATCACGATGTCGACTCGAATGAAAACGCGTTCCGCATGGCCGGTTCCATGGCGTTCAAGGAAGGCTGCCGCAAAGCCGATCCGGTCATTCTGGAACCGATGATGGCGGTTGAAGTGGAAACTCCTGAGGATTATGCCGGTACAGTCATGGGCGATCTTTCTTCCAGACGTGGTATGGTTCAGGGTATGGAAGATATGGCTGGCGGTGGCGGTAAGGTCATCAAGGCTGAAGTACCATTGTCCGAAATGTTCGGTTATGCAACGGCATTGCGTTCTGCAACACAAGGCCGTGCAACTTATACAATGGAATTCAAGCATTACGCTGAAGCACCGAAGAATATTATTGAAGCAATTGTCAGCTCGCGAGCAAAATGATTTAATTGTACCTGTTGAGCTAAATATTGATAAATCGTTCTTTTTGAAGGAAATTTGAAAAATGGCAAAGAGCAAGTATGAGCGGACGAAGCCGCACGTAAACGTAGGAACAA
>CAZRQR010000035.1:0-15854 GCA_964602435.1 uncultured Oxalobacter sp. | reverse complement strand
TTTGTCCATTTGATTGACTGCCGTCGCCTGTCCGGTCGCCCTGTTCATTTTTTACAGATCATATAGTTTGCAGGACACCATTCCAACGAAAATCATCAAGGCCGCGACAATGCCGAAAACCGCATACAGACTGGTGGCATGGGCGATGAACCCCATCATGGGCGGACCGACCAGAAGACCGAGATAGCCCAGTGTCGTGACAGACGAGATAGCCAAATTGACCGGCATGATTTTCTGGTGGGAAGCAATGGAAAACATGATCGGAATGAGATTGGAAGCACCCAATCCGACGATGATGAATCCTGCAAAGGCCGTGACTGTCGAAGGGGCCGCCATGACGCAGATGAAGCCGGTGGCTGCAATGATGCCGCTTGTCGTCATGACTTTACGGATGCCGAACCATTCCACCAGCCTGTCACCGAACAGGCGGCCGGTCGAGATGGCGACGGAAAAAACGGCAAAAGCGAGGCCAGCCGTATCGGGTGCGACTGCCTTGGTGGTCATCATGAAAAGCGCTCCCCAATCGAGCACAACACCATCCCCCATATACATGATGAAGCACAGAAGCCCAAGAAGCAAAATGCTGCATTTGGGAAAAACGAAGAAGGAACGGCTTTTTCCTTCATTGCCATACGGAAACAGATAACGTGCGAAAACGGCCACGAGCAAGACGATCAGGGTGATGCACAGGCAGCAGGTGGCGGCCAGCGGAGACAATCCCGCTTTCAGGAGCAGGGAAAGGATGACCGCGCCAAAGAAACCGCCGACACTGTACATGCCGTGAAATCCGGACATCATGCTGCGGTTGCGTTCCTTTTCGACCAAGATGGCCTGAATGTTCATGGCGACATCCATCACGCCGGACGAGGCACCGAAAAGGAACAGCGAGATGCCGAATGTCAGCGGAGAGGAAACGAGAGCCAGCGCGATCAAGGACAGCATGAAGACGGTGGTGGAAACGACCAGTGTTCGGCGGCATCCGTACTTGCCGGTCAGCCATCCAGCAAACGGCATCGACAGGATGGCGCCGGAACCGATCAGAAGCAGCAGCAATCCCAGAACGGCTTCATCGACGGCCAGACGTGCCTTGGCATACGGAACGAGTACGGCCCATGCGGAAATGGCCAGTCCGAGCACCAGAAAGACGAAGCGGGTAGCGTGCCCATGGCCTGTCGTTCCGGCTGCATGGGGCGGTGTTGCGGTGATATCGGTTGTCGTGAGGTTATTTGCCATCGATAAGCCTCTTGTGCAGTTTTTCGACAATCGTTGAATAAATCCGGTTGAAGGTAGCCATTTCCTCGCGCGAGATTTCATCAATGACGGCATCTTCATGAACAGCCAGCTCTTTCAGAATGGCCGTGACTGTATCGTGCCCTTTTGGCGTCAGATACAGTTTGGTCCTGCGGCGGTCGGCCGGATGGGGTTCCCTGCGGATCAGGCCGTTTTTCTCAAGTTGGTCCAGAAGGCTCGTGACGGTCTGGCGCGGAATGAAAAGCATGTCGGAAAGCATGGCCGGTTCGACTTCCTTTTCAGCTCTGAGCATCGTGTCGAGAATGATCAGCCAAGTATAGGAAATACCGCGCTTTTTGCACCATTCGGCATAAATGCGGTTTTCCTGCTGGACAAGTGTGAAATGGCGGTAAAAGATTTCATCGGTAATCATGACCGGTATCCTGAAACAGTCTCTCCATAAATAAAATCCGACAGGAGATTATCTGAAATCGGAGCAACTGGCAACTTCTCTTTTTCCGGATGCTTTTCTGAATGAAATGTCAATGGCGATCCGTCGGGATACAGGAAAGAAGTTCGAAATTTTTCTTCTTTTTGCGAAATAATTTTTCTTTATGAATCATTGTGCTGCGATGATTTCATAAAGTTATTTATCACAACAGTCGATTGTATTCTTTCATGAGACAGAGGCTTTGCACGACTTTCAGATCGGCATCCAATGCGATTTTGACCGCTTCCTTGCTGATGATGCCCATCTGCATCCAAAGCACTTTCGCGCTGATGGCAATGGCCTGTCTGGCGATGTCGGGAATAAATTCCGGCCGATGGAAACAGTTGACCATGTCGACCGGTATGTTTTCCGGAATATCCAGAAGTGACGGATAGCACTTTTCTCTCAGTCCTTCCGTCAGGTTGGGATTGATCGGAATAATCCGGTAACCCGCTTCATGCATGTGTTCCAGTACATAATAAGAGGTACCTCTTCCCAGATCGTCCGAAAAGCCGACGACGGCGATGGTTTTCGTTTCTTCCAGTATTTTCCTGATTTCCAGAGAGCCTTTCACGAGCATATCGTTCTCCTTGCGGGAGGGTATTGGCCGGGCGGCTTTTTGTTTCGGCTGAAAAGACAGGAAAAAACATTGACCCATATTCGGTATTCCGGCAGGTGGAATATGGCATGGCGTTTGTGAAGATTCAGGAAAGGCACGTGCCGTCTCTCCGCTTTTTGTAAAGAGACGGCGATACCGGCAAAACGGTTTTATTTCAGGAACTGCTCAGTGTATTGTTCCAGCATGCAGCGGTCGGAAACGACCTTGAGTCCGGCGTCGCAGGCGATTCTGGCAGCTTCCTCGTTTTCGATACCCTTTTGCATCCACAATACCTTGGCTCCGATGGCGACTGCTTCGCGGGCGATTTCAGGCATGGCGTCCGGCCTGCGAAAACAGTCGACGACATCGACCGGGAACGGAATGTCTTTCAGGGATGCATAGGCTTTTTCTCCCAGTCCTTCAGTGACGGTCGGATTGACCGGTACGATCTGATAACCATGTTCCTTCAGGAATTTCGGCACATAATGCGCCCCTTTTTCCTCATTGGTGGAATAGCCGACAATGGCGATTACGTAGTTGTTCTTCAATATTTCCCTGATACCTGCTTCGTCTTTAACGATCATGTTTGTTCTCCTGGTAGGTTGAGTCGGGACTTTTTATCGTTTGTCTTTTAGGCACATTTCCAATTGACCAGTTCATTATCGCCCAGTTCCACAAATCCTGCAGAGAATACTGTGTTTTTTCCGGATGAAGATTGAGAAAACGCATGGCCTTAACAAGAACCCGGACGGGATCGTTCGTTGCGACCGGTCTGGCACGAGTCTGTTTCGACAGTTTCTCACCCGCTTCATTGACGGCAAGCGGCAAATGGGCATAAACGGGAATGCGTTGTCCAAGGCACTGGTACAGCCAGATCTGCCGTGGAGTGGATGCCAGAAGATCGGCTCCCCGTACGATATGGCTGATTCCCTGTTCGATATCGTCTGCCACGACGGCCAGCTGATAGGCGAAAAGGCCGTCGGCACGCAACAATACGAAATCGCCGACATCATGGAAGGGATTCTGGGACTGGTGCCCCTGTATGGCGTCGTTATATTCGATAATCCGGTCCGGAACTTTCAGACGCCAGGCGCGAGCCTTTTTTCCCGGTGGGAGACCGTTGCGGCAGGTGCCCGGGTAAATATGGGCACCGTCGATTCCGATCGCCGAATCGGCGATTTCCTTCCGGGTACAAGCGCATCCATATACAACCCCTTCCCTTTTCAGGATTTCGAACACTTGACGGTAAAGGGCGGTACGTTCCGACTGGCGAATGACCTGACCATCCCATTCGAATCCGCAGGCTTCCAGTGTGCGAAGAATGGACGTCTCGAATTCAGGATGGCAGCGTGTGGTATCGACATCCTCGATACGGACGATCCATTCGCCGCCATTTGCCCTAGCGTCCAGATAGCTTCCGACAGCGGCTACCAGTGAACCGAAATGCAGTTCTCCGGTCGGTGATGGGGCGAAACGCCCACGATAGGGTCGGGTATTCAAAGTGCCGTTTCCTCAAGCCAGAAAAAACCGGATGTCCGGCGTGCCGTTTGTCCCATTTTTGCGGACGGACAAGATTTGCTTCGGCAAAAATCACGCCATTGTTTCCGTGCTTACGTTAAAATAGCAGCCCCGAGTTTACCGCTTTGTTCCATTTGTCGCCATTATGCCGTTTGTACAGCTCAAAGAACCGGATTATCCTCTCCTGGACCAAACCCTGACGGAAAATTCATGGATTGTCGCCTGTTTCTGCGCACAGTGGTGCGGGGCATGCCGTGGATGGCGTCCGGCGTTCGAATCGCTGGCTCCGAAATACCCGGATATCGTCTTTTTGTGGATCGATATCGAGGATCATGCCGAATTGCTGGGTGATCTCGATATCGAAAATTTCCCCAGTCTTCTGATCCAGTATGGCGATATCGTCAATTTTTTCGGATGCATTCATCCCGATGCCGGTGTGGCGGAACGTCTTCTGAAAAGCCAGCTCGATACCGGTCTTGATGAAATGAAACGGCTGGCTTCCAGCAATGAGGAGCATGCCTGCTGGCAGAAGGACGTGAATCTGAGGACAATGCTTCGGCGTGTCGTTGCGGAAAGGGCCTGAAGTTTTCGCCTACGTCACTTCTTTCACTTCCATGACGTCGGCCACTTTTTCCATGCGCCAGACGCAGGGTTTGCCCTTGTTGCTCTTTTCGATGTCGTCCAGTACGGCTTCATGTTTTGCCAGTTCTTCTTCCGTGGGAGCAAGCACAAGGACATGAAAGGCGAAAAGGGACTTGCCTTTGGCCGCTTCATCTTCTGCCGCCAAGGTCAGTTTCTCGATTTCAAGCGTTTCCTGCCCGCGAGTCATGGCCAGATAGACTTCTGCAAGCAGTTCCGCGTCAAGCAGCGCTCCGTGCAGTGTTCTGTGGGTATTGTCGATTTCGAACCGTTCGCACAGCGCATCCAGCGAATTCCTGCGTCCCGGGAACATGTCGCGCGCCTTGACGAGGCTGTCGGTCACGCAGGCGACCAACTCTTCAACGGGCGGCAAATCGAGTCTTGCCAGTTCGGCATTCAGAAAACCGAGATCGAATGGCGCATTGTGGATAACGAGTTCGGCACCGCGAATGTAGTCGCAGAAAGCCTGGGCGATTTCTGCGAATTTCGGCTTGTCGGACAGAAATTCCGTCGTCAGTCCGTGCACGACCAGTGCGTCCGGATGGGAGTCGCGTTCCGGATTGATATACTGGTGGAAGTGGTTTTGGGTGACGTGGCGGTTCAGGACTTCCACACAACCGATTTCAATGATCCGGTCGCCGTCGTTGGCGTACAGGCCGGTTGTTTCGGTATCGAGTACGATCTGTCTCATATTGTGCTGTTTTTGTTTGCGGTATCGTCTTCCCTGTTCAGGCGGCGTGCGATGAAAGCGCCATCGTATCGCGCACTTAGCGGAATGCGGACGCGGTGGCCGCTTCCCGGCGCAACAGAGATGGTTTCCCCTTCATCACTGGTCATTTTCTCCAGCGTGAAAGCGGTATTGCCTTGCGGATGAAAGATCTCCAGTATGTCGCCGACAGAAAAGCGGTTTTTGACGAGAATGGTGGCCCAGCCGTCTCCGGTGGAGACGACGTCGCCGACATAGTGGCTGTTATGCAGTTCGGAAGCGCCGGTCATATAGTTCTGGTATTCCTGCGTATGATGGCGCTGGTAAAAACCGTCGGTATAGCCGCGGTTGGCCAGCCCCTGAAGCGCGCCCAGCAGCGTGATGTCGAACGGTCGGCCGGCTACGGCATCGTCGATGGCCTTGCGGTAGGCCTGTGCCGTCCGGACGACGTAATATATGGATTTGGTGCGTCCCTCGATTTTGAGAGAATCGACGCCGATTTCGACAAGTCTTCCGATGTGTTCGATGGCACGCAGATCTTTTGAATTCATGATATAGGTGCCATGCTCGTCTTCCAGAATGGGGAAGAGCTGGCCGGCCCGTTTGCCTTCCTCGATCAGATAGACCCTGTCGGCAGCCGGATGGCGAGGCATATTTCCCAGCGCGGAAGGCAGCGTTTGTGCCGATGCCATGATCTGTGCCACATCCAGCGGCAGGATGTCGCCGGTGGCGTCTTCCGTTGCGTTGGCGATTTTGTAGCGCCAGCGACAGGAATTGGTACAGGTGCCCTGATTGGAATCGCGGTGGTTGAAATAGCCTGACAGGAGGCATCTGCCCGAATAGGCGACGCAAAGCGCGCCATGCACGAATACTTCCAGTTCCATATCCGGACACTGCTGGCGGATTTCCGCGATTTCATCCAGCGACAGTTCCCGTGACAGGATGACGCGGGTCAGCCCGATGCGTTCCCAGAATCTGACATCGGCCCAGTTGATGGCGTTGGCCTGTACCGACAGGTGGATGGGCATGTCCGGCCACTTGTCACGCACCATCATGATCAGGCCCGGATCGGCCATGATTAGTGCATCCGGCTTCATGCTGACGACGGGTGCCATATCGTCCAGATAGGTTTTCAGTTTGGCGTTGTGTGCATAGATATTGCTGGCAACGTAGAATTTCCTGCCACGCCGGTGGGCTTCTTCAATCCCTTTTTCCAGCGTTTCCAGCGTCGAGAATTCGTTGTTTCTGGCGCGCAGGCTGTAACGTGGCTGGCCGGCATATACGGCATCGGCACCGAAATCGTAGGCGGCACACATTTTTTCAATGGAACCGGCCGGCAATAACAGTTCGGGTGAATGAGACATGACAAAACGCTCGTTTAGGGAAAAAGCCATTATAGCGAATACGCCTGTCGTCTTCACGGAAATGTCCATTCTGGCGGAATTTGGCGTGGAACGTGATATAAAAAGAAAAGAATGGCTGAAATACTGCTTTTCAATACCTGTTTTTTTATATATAAATGTATTTTCGAAATAACCTGAGCAATTCGTGAGGGACATTCTGACTGACGAGAGGATCTTTGCCATGGAAAATGAAAAACGTTGCCAGTCATGCGGCATGCCGATGTCGGACCGCGATATCGTTTATGGCAAAAACGCCAATGGAACGACCAATCCGGATTATTGCAGTTACTGTTACAACCACGGGAAATTCACGTCAGACATGACGATGGATCAGATGATCGAGCATTGCGCGCCCCATCTTGCCTCGCAGGAAGGCATGACACGCGATGAGGCACGCCATCTCATGAAGGCGTTTTTTCCGACGTTGAAGCGCTGGAACGATCACCACTGAGAGTTATTTTTGCAAAGACCGGGGACCGTAGCGGTTTTCTTCCTGCTCGCTTTTGAAAAACATCAGCACGAACATGGCAGCCAGATTGACGAGTGGAACGAACAGCGCAAGCAGAAACCATCCCGAATATCCGATATCATGGAACCTGCGGACGGAAAGCGCTGCCAAGACGATCATGGCGACAATATGGAAAATGGCAAGAAATATGCCTTTTTCCGTAAAAATATAGATAATCAGTTCAATCAGCACGGTATTGATGATGAAATTCCATAATTCAGACCGCGGCGAACGTCCACTGTAGTCCAGATAACGGGAAAAAATCAGGCCATAGGTGGCAAACCATTTTTTCATGAAAATTCTGTCCGTATTTCAATCTAGAAAGTGTAACAACAAATTCCGGGTGAAAACAGTTTACGGCGATGTACGGACGGGATTTTTGTGTTTCTGGTCATGGGACAAGTCGTTGTTTCCGTGTTTTCGCACCGGATGATCCGGAGATTCCGTTGCCGTGCCATGTGCAAGGGCGCCGGGGGGATTGCGGGAATTATTGCATGAGTGATGTTCGGTTAAGGGCAAAAAAGCCTGAGGTACACTGAAGGAGCGGTTCAGGCCGTTCGTTTGCCGCCATACCGCCCGGATATCCCTGTTTTCATGCCGTTGCAGTGAGGGATTGCGGAGTGGCCGGTACAGTTCAGTCGAACATCACTTGCCATTTTTCATCGCCGCTGCCAGAAAACACATGCGGATCTGTTCTTCCGTATTTTTTCTATGATAAGCGGAGGCAGATCATCCAGTGGAAAAAACGCGCTTTCCGATGTTTCGTGATTGGCGAAAAACGGTCCTCCTTTTGCATGGCACAGCACAAACACCTTGCAGATACCGTAGGCGTAATGTCCGGGATGTCGCTTGTTTCCGTCCAGAGCGGCGATCAGCCGAACCGGTTCCACATCCAGACCGGCTTCTTCTTTCACTTCCTTGACGGTGTTGGAGGCGATGGACTGATCCACATCGCCCCAGCCTCCAGGAAGTGACCATTTTCCGGCGGTTTCACGTACGAGCAGTATTTTCCCGTTCTCGAATATGGCGGCCCGGGTATCCAGTTTGGGCTTCTGGAATCCCGATTCGTTACAAAACAGGTTTTTGACCGTTTCCATGCACAGACCGGATTTAGCCGTCATGATTTCGGCTGAGATTTCTCTGATCCGGTCGAAATATTCCAGATCAAACGGATCACGGGAATAGGTTTGCACTGCCTAGGCGATGAATTGCAGTTCGATGGCCCAGGAAAGCCAAGGGTCCGGAACATTTTTGCCGGGTTTGCCCAGAAAGACGGCCAGATCATTGGGACGTTTCAGGCGGACGATGGTTGTAATCGGATGGCACGGTCTTGTGACACCATTCGGCCAGAACGAAATCGACGCCTGCCTTACGGGCCAGTGCGCATCCTTTTTCTTCCGAGGTGATAAACAGGATATCGCAGCGCGCCGTTACAGAAACAGTCATCCCGAATACAGCGGGATACAGCGCGAACGGGAAAGATCTTTCAACCAGTACAACCGTTCTTATCAGATGTGAGGGGTGGCAGACACCATTATTGACGTACTGTCGTTTTTGGTCCGGTATACGGACAAACAGCAGGATACGGAGTTCAGCAGCCGGAGCGTTTTTCCCTGTCATGCTTTCCTGTGCAGGGAAAATGCCGGACAGGCAAGCGTTCTTTACGGAAGCATCCATGAGCGAGACAGGCCGCTTCAGACGGCAGGAGTATGATTTTACGAATTCCGTTTCGGCGATGTGATGTCAAGTACCCTCAGGTGCAGTTTTTGTCTGCCCGGAACCTGCCAGAGAATCAACTGTCCGACGGACAGGCCGAGCAATGCACTCCCGACCGGTGCGAAAACGAAAATTTTCAATACACCATCGGCCTTGCCCGGATAGACAAGTGTGATTTCATACCGGTCGTTTGTGCAGTCGTCGATAAAACAGGCGGTGAAATCAATGGCGATCACGTTGTCAGGCAATTCTTCAGGCTCCACCACATTGGCACAATCCAGTTTGTCACGCAGGCCTTCGATACTCGGAATATTTCTGTAACGCGGATTCCTCAGCATTTGTTCCAGCCGTTCATAGTCGCTGGTCGTCACGGTGATCGATGGTCTTTCGTTCATGATTTTTCCTTTGTCATGCAGGTTGGTGGAGAGCGTGGTTTCCGGTTGTCGACCTGCGGTGAAATATCCTTCTGCCGGATACATTTTCCGGAGAAGGTTTCGTGGATGGAAACGGATCAGAAAATAAGAATGTCAAAAACGGTCCGGCCGGATTGCAGGATACAATCCGGCCGGAGAACGACGGTTGAGATAAATCAGGGAGTGATGGCGATTTTCAGGACACCATCCCTTGCGTTGGCGAAAAGATCGTATGCTTCCTCGATCTGGTCAAGCCTGAAGCGGTGTGTGACCAGCGGTTTCAGATCGACCCGCCCGCTTTCGACCACACTCAGGAGACGGCGCATGCGTTCCTTGCCGCCCGGGCACAGAGTCGTGACAATGACCTGGTCGGCCAGTCCGGAAGCGAATGCGTCTCCCGGCAGGATCAACTGTCCGGAATAGACTCCCAAGCTAGAGAGAACGCCGCCCGGTTTCAGGACACGCAGGCAGCTTTCGAATGTCTGCTGGGTACCCAGTGCCTCGATGGCGACATCCACACCTTTTCCGTCGGTGATTTTCATGATTTCGTCAACCGGATTCTTTTCGCGGAAATTGATAGTGATATCCGCACCCATCCGTTTCGAGATCGCCAGCCGTTCGGGAATGCCGTCAACAGCGATGATGCGGGTCGCCCCTCTCAGTCTCGCTCCCGCCGTGGCACACAGACCGATCGGTCCCTGTGCGAAAACCACCACCGTATCGCCGATCTTGACCCTTCCGTTTTCCGCACCGGAAAAACCGGTACTCATGATATCCGGGCACATCAGTACCTGCTCGTCGGTCAGATCATCCGGAACCGGTTCCAGATTGGCCATGGCATCCGGTACCAGCAGATACTCAGCCTGGCAGCCATCGATCGTATTGCCGAATTTCCAGCCGCCCAGCACTTTCCAGCCATAGGCGCCATGACCGCCACACTGGGATGAATGGTTGTCCAGACAGGCGTAGCACTGACCACAGGGAGTGATGGCACCAACGAGGACTCGTTGCCCGATCCTGTATCCGGTCACGCCGACACCCAGTTCCTCGATGACACCGACCGGCTCGTGACCGATCGTCAGGCCCGGTTTGACAGGATATTCCCCTTTCAGGATATGGACGTCGGTACCGCAGATGGTGGTTGTCGTGATTCTGACCAGCGCTTCGCCGGGACCGGCTTTGGGAACGGGTTTTTCATCCAGCACGATTTTGCCGGGTTTGACGAAAACGGCCGCTTTCATGGTACGCATAGACTGCTCCTTCCATATCGGTTTGGAAACAGGACGCAAAATCCAGTTTTGCGTCCGGAGGACAATACAGGAAACAACTTGGAGATACCCGGGCAGACCGGTTGGCAGGCACTATCGGAAACGAAAGAGCGGAAACGGAACCGGTACCCCTCCTTCCTATAGAGTACCCGCAGACCATATCAGTGTCCAGAGAGAAAAGTCATTCAAGGCTGTCAGGCGGCAGAAAACAGACAAATGTCCTGTTCACGGAAAAACTGGTGGAAAATCAGGCCTGTTTTTCCCGGAAAAATTCCTTGCAACGGTGCAGAAAGAAGCGTACGGAAGAGAGATTGTTCTCCTCGAACAATCGGATTTGCTGAAGAAGGTTTTCACGAGTTGCGACAGCGCGAGGGACATCATTGATCCCGTAAGCCACCCCGAAACGGGACTTGGGAGAGAAACGCCAGTCCTCCATTGACATCCCCTCAATGGGAAGAACAATTGACTTGCACCCGCACATACACGCATAAGCCGAATACATCGTATACAAGTCATAGGAAAAGAAAAATTCGCAGCGATTGAAAACCTCGGCCATCTGACGGTGAGAAAGCCCGTCAACCTGAACGGCATCGGCAGGATGAAGATCAAGAACCCTGTCCTTGCCCTTTCGAACCATAAAACACGAACCGTGCCGAGGGCCGAAATTGGATTGCTGGTACACCTCTAGAAAATAATCTGCAATAAACAACTGATTGTCGGGAAAACGGTTGAAAGCGGGATAATCGTACTCCTTCAGATAATAAAAGAAGAGATCATCGGGAGAGAAGTCGACGACACCGGTATGGAAACCTGGCTTGTAAAGAAGCCACCGGACGACCCGATTTGCCTTGAGAGGATTACCGGCGACCACCTCGGGATAAACGACAATGGCGTCAGAGACATCCTGTTTGCATGCGAGAGGAAGAGAATAAGGAGACATGTAGCGGAGAGGCTGGGATCGTTGACGGCGCCAGTAACGGAACTTGCGTTCGAGCTGTTTGAGAGAAGAAACGGAAAAAGGATTGGCTTCATGCCAGAGAAAAACCTCCATGCCGAGCTGGCGCAGCAGCTGTGCCAACTTGTGCAAAACAATAATCCCACCCGTATTCTCGTCGTAAAACGGTGTGTAAATAATGAATTTCATATATCGGCCTGCAAAATGGAAAAGATACCAATGGAGCGTGAGTCAGACGGACCTATTTTTCTTGTGCTTCCGTTTTACAGATCTTTTTTGATGATCAATTATAAACTCCGCCATAACATTGAGTATCAATGAAAAGCTTTCCTTTACAAACACAAGATTAGTAAGGTTATTTTTATTAATGCGTGTAATAACCTGTGAATTGATCTTCTGAAAATTATTTAGATATATTTCCTACTTTTGTTGCTGGATTGCCATGAATATAACAATCGTTTCTGAAGCCTTTATATATTGCACTTAATGGCGATACCTTGTTGTTATCGCCTATTTTCGAATAGGGCAAAAAAATACTGTTGGCGCCGACTGTGTTACCATTGCCGATGGTGACATTGCCCAGCAACTGGCATCTTGGACCAAAAAAATTGCAGTGTCCTACAGTGACATCATGACCGATTATTACACCACCATTGAAAACATTGGCATGACCTATTTTGACATTGACAGAAAGTGAACATGGTGCAAGGAAAATATTTGCTTCTCCCATTTCCATATATTCATGAATGAATACCCCTGGTGAACACAATGTATAAAATTTTGCATTTACCTTTTTCAGATCGTCATAAATGATTTTCCGGATTTCTGGATAAGCTGCACCGATAACACAGTATTCGTCTTCTTTGAATTTGTGTTCTGAAAAGTCTCCTTTATAAAAAGACTGGAATTGTTTATAGTCCGTTTTTTCACCATATCCGCGATGCCCCAAAAAACCGCCAAATTCAATAGAACGATCATGCCATTGCAGACGTTTGATATAAAAGCAGCATTCTCTGGCAAAACCGTTTCCGCCAACGATGTAGAGCTTCTTCATCTTGTTCCGCAATCCACAACATAATCCTGTGCAGTAATCCATTTGCTTTTATCGGAAAGCAGAAAAACGATAATATTAGCCACATCATCTACTTCACCGAAACCAAACGGGTATCGTTTTTCCTGTACAGATAAATCTATAGATCCACCAAGAGCGATTAATGGTGTTTTAATTATAGATGGTGACACACAATTCAGACGGACGCCTCTTGGTGCCAGTTCCTTTGCAAGGCAACGGCATGAACTGGTTATTGCAGCTTTTGTGCCAGAATAAATTGAATTGCCTTTGTCATTTAATTTTGCGGCAATTGATGAAATAACCACTATTGCTGATCCCTTTCCATTATTGATTCTCCGGTCTGAAAATCCCTTGATCATGAATAATGGCGCATAGTAATTGATATCGAACAATGCACGTTCGCTGGCATAATCCAGTAATTGCAGTGGCTTTACAGAAGCGATGCCGGCACAATAGGCCAGTCCCTGCAATTTCCCGTATTTGTCCCGAAGGGATTTGACATATTCGGGAAGTGTATCGATGTCCGTTGCCAGATCACGGATTTCAATATGCATGTTATCTGGATATGTGCATTTTTCTTTCAATGCCTGAAGACGTTCATTATTTCTGGCAATGGCGATAACGCTGGCACCCAGTGCATTCAGATGCAGTGCGACTCCCTCGCCAAGACCGGAACTGGCGCCGGTTACGAGGAAAAACTGTTTGCTGTCAAAAGTAATCATGGCTGAATATGTTCTCCAGCAAACAGAATCAGATCATTGACAGTCTGGAAAGTTTCAATGTTATCCAGTGAAATTTTCAGACCGAACTGCTTGTTGAAAAAAGCCATGACAGACATTTGCGAAAGGGAGTCCCATTCTTCGTAACTGTCCAGCATGTCGTTTTCATGGCAGGGTTCTTCTCTTTGCAAAATATCTTCCAGCTCTTTTAAAAAAATGTCTTTTTTCATGTTTTGTTCTCCTGAATCGGGTTGATTATTCTGAAAGACCGGACAGTTTTCTTGTCCAGTACGCAATATATTCTTCACGCGTCATGTGATCTTCCGGCATCTTGTAATCTTTGATGCCGCCCATGAATACGTTATCCAGCGTAAACACACCGGAAACGATACCGAGGCCATTACCAAATGCTGAGCAGACACAGGTCAGCTTCCCGTTCCGGATTTCATCCATCAGGGAACTGCTCATGCAGGTTGGAATGGAACACATGGTATTGTTGCCGTAATATTCGAAAGCATGATATGGCGCTTTTTCCATACTAAAGCCGGATGCGCCGGCAACGGTCTGCACAATCTGTTTGTTGGCCTGATGCAAGACCAGATAAGGTATTTCATCTGCATTGACCTGAGCAAAATCCATCACGCGCCGGATGGATTTCGGCACTTCATTCATCGTGAAATTGAACACGGCCAATCCATCCATATAACCGGATATCAGTCGCGTTTCATGTCCGGCCGGTGTGCGGATTGGTGTGACAAGCGGTTTGTTGAAAGGCGAATCCAGAGCCTGTCTGAAATCCAGAGGACACCTTGAACCACCTGCAGGCGTCATAAGTGCTTCGTAACCTTGGCTTTCCGTAGCGATGTCGAAATATGATTCAATCTCTGTTTCTGAATAATCCAGCAAGGTAGCCACTCCTCCATCACCGAATACCGGAGCGCTTATCCGGTTGGACAGGTCTATTTCTGCAGAAGGTGTATCGGCTACCAGTAATAGAATTCTTTTGCATGCTCTGGATTCAATCAGACCTGAAGCATTCCACAATCCGTACATCCATCCAGGACAGCCATGTTGGATATCATAGACTGCTACAGTATTAGGCAATTGCAGTTTGTGATGGATATAAAACGAAACAGCGGGGTTAATGAAGTCCCTTCTTTGGCAGACATACACCAATGCATCAATAGAGTTTTTATCGATCTTCATGCTTTGCAAAAGATTTTCGGCTGCTTGTATGGCCAAATCTCCTGCTGTGATACCGTTGTCAACAACCCGTCTTTTATAAAAACCAACCATTTTGCGCATCCGGTCAATTTTTTTGACGCTATTGTCGTAGTATTGCGCTTCGTCATATATGTTGATTTCCTTTTCAGGAACGACAACACTCATCCCAGAAATTCTGACGTGAGAGAACTTGCATAATGTCATATCACACTCTAACAGTACTGATTAATAATCTGACAGATTTGATGTACCGTATCGTGAGAAAGGCCTGTGAACAGAGGGAGGCAGGCGATACGGGAAGAAAGGTTTTCGGAGACCGGGCAAGAAGTTCTTGAGTCGAGATAAGGAAGCGTATTGAGAGAGCGATTGAAATACCGGCGAGGAAAAACACGGATATTCCGCAAGCGGTCGAACACTCGCAAAAGAGAACCTTCATCAGGAAAAAGAACAGGATAATAAGCGTAATTGTGGACGACATCCGGCTGGATGGGAGGATGATAAACAGAGCCATTCAGAAGGGAATCATACAACTCGCACAAAATCCGTCGTTCGGCGAGACAAGACGGCAGATATCGGAAATTGCACAGACCCATAGCCGCATTGAACTCATCCTGCTTGGCATTGATCCCGAGACAGACATACTTGTCCCCGTCATGTCCGAACCGCTTCATCAACTCAAGCCGGTCAGACAAAAGGGGATCATGAATGACAATCCCGCCCCCCTCAATTGTATGAAACCACTTCGTCGCATGAAAAGACAAAGTCGAAACATCGCCATAAGAGACAAGAGACTTCCCCTTATAAGATACCCCGAAAGCATGAGCGGCATCATAAATCACCTTGAGGCCGTAACGGGAAGCGACCTTTTCAATAGCCTCTGTATCACAGGCATGACCGAAAACATGGACGGGCAAAACAGCCCGAGTATGCGGAGTGATAGCCTGTTCGACAAGATTGGGATCCATCGTAAAAAAGCGGGGTTCGACATCCACAAAAACAGGAGAACAGCGTTCCCAGAGAATAGAAGAAACCGTAGCGACATAAGAAAAAGGAGTGGTAATCACCTCTCCATCAGACACATCACAGGAACGGAGAGCCAACTGAAGAGCGGTCGTGCCATTCGTTACGAAATGAAAAAAAGGGACATCGAGAAACCGGCGTAAAAGAGATTCCAGTTCAAGAACATAAGGCCCCTGATTAGTCAGGACATCACGATCGAAAATATGGAAAACCCTTTCCATGAACTCTTCTCTGGGCGGCAAAAATGGCCTCGTTACCAATGTATCCATTTAATACTATATTGCTGACAGTTGAAAACGGGCTGATCAAATCTCCGCTAATACGCAAAAACGTCCATTAATACGCAAAAAGGGCCGTTAATACGCATTAACGGAC
>CAZRQR010000034.1:0-16224 GCA_964602435.1 uncultured Oxalobacter sp. | reverse complement strand
ACAGCAACTTGTCAATATTTATTGTGTCGCAGTAAAAAATAATAAGACACATTTTGCGGTATTGCCGGGCCAACGTCATTGGCAATGCTGAAAAACAGTTTTGTCATGTGAAAGGGGTATGATTGTCCGGTCAGATGGACTTTACGGCGGGTGCAATGATTGTTATTACCGACTGTAACCATACAAATATTGATGAAGAGAAATCGGTTTTTGAAGCAGTCGGGATTTCCTATAAATTGTTTCAGTGCAAAACGGAAGATGATCTGATTGCGAATTGCTAGGGTGCTGTTGCAGCATGCAACCAACGTGCCTCGTTTACGGAAAAAGTGTTTGCTGCGCTGCCATCACTGAAGATGGTCGTCCGTTACGGTGACGGTGTGGACAATATCGATCTTGAGGCGGCCACGCGTCATGGTGTGCAGGTATGCAATGTGCCTGATTATGGTACTTCGGAGGTTGCCAATCATGCATTGGCACTGATGCTGGCGATTACCCGGAAAATTTGTCAGGCAAATAATCAGGTCAGGGAGATGGAATTATGCTGAAATGATTCCGATTCAGCATCTTGTCAATATGACTGTTGGTATTATCGGACTTGGCCGCATCGGGCTTGCTTTTGCACGCCGTGTCCACGCTCTTGGTTGCCGGGTAATCGGATTCGATATTTTTACCGAACATGTCAAGGGAGATCCGGATTGTTCATTTATCGAGCTTACATCGGAAGAGGATGTCATTGAACGGGCTGACGTGCTTTCCCTGCATTGCAGCCTGAATGCGCAGGATGCCAGAATGATGAATGCGGAAAGTTTCTCTAGGATGAAGCAGGTGCTATGTTTGTGAATGTGATACGGAGCGGGCTGGTTGAAGAAGCCGCGCTCGCCGATGCACTGAAATCCGGTCATCTGGCCGGAGCGGGTGTGGATGTGACCAGTAAGGAACCGTTACCGATGGACAGTCCGTTGCGTTCCGCTCCGAATATCATTATTACACCGCATATGGCGTGGTATTCGGTTCAGGCGGAATCGAATCTCAAGACACGGTGTGCAGAGGAGGCAGTTCGTGGTTTCAGGGGAGAAAAACCGCGTTGTCCCGTGAACAAGCTGTAGAAAACGAATTGATTGCAAAAGAGACCGTTACACTGGTAACGGCCTCTTTTGCAAGGATAATTTTCGTGAAAAGATGAAAGGGACAGTTTTCCGATGGAGCAAACTGTTCGCCGGATTAGGATATGGCGGGAATGCTTGGCTTCCCATTTTTTTAGCAACAATGCGCCAGTTATTTTGCGAAATGCGAAAATTATGATAGGCAATTTTTTTGAAAAATCTGTATAATCCTGTTTTGGACACATAGGAAATACCATGCGACTACTCAAAAAGGCACTCACGTTCGATGACGTGCTTCTCGTTCCGGCCTATTCCGCCGTTCTTCCAAAAGATACCGTGTTGAAAACCCGTTTGACGAGGAAAATCTCGTTGAATATTCCTTTACTTTCTGCAGCAATGGATACCGTAACAGAGTCGTCTCTGGCCATTGCCATGGCAAGGCAGGGTGGTATCGGTATTATCCACAAAAATATGACCGCTCTTGAGCAGGCGAGGGAAGTTGCCAGGGTCAAGCGGTTTGAAGCAGGTGTTGTGACCGATCCGATTACCATTCCTCCGAACATGAAAATCCGTGATGTCATTGCGCTGTCCAAGCAACATGGCATCAGTGGTTTCCCGGTTGTGGAAGGACGTACCGTTGTCGGTATTATCACCAATCGCGACTTGCGTTTTGAAGAAGAACTGAATGCACCGGTTCGGGACAAGATGACGCCTCGTGAAAAACTGGTTTATGTCAAGGAAGGCGCTTCTCTTGACGAAGCCAAACGTCTGATGAATCGCAGCCGTCTGGAACGTGTACTGGTCGTCAACGATGCATTTGAATTGCGCGGCCTGATTACCGTAAAGGATATCCAGAAAACGAACGATTATCCGCTGGCTTCCAAGGATGGATATGGCAAACTGCTGGCGGGTGCCGCGGTTGGTGTCGGACCGGATAATGACGAGCGTATTGAATTGCTGGCCAAGGCCGGTGTTGATGTGCTTGTCGTCGATACGGCGCATGGACACTCGCAAGGTGTCCTCGATCGTGTCAAATGGGTCAAGACACATTATCCCAGCATTGAGGTGATTGGCGGCAATATTGCGACAGCAGACGCAGCCAGGGCCTTGCTGGATCATGGTGCGGATGCCGTCAAGGTCGGCATCGGTCCGGGATCGATCTGTACTACTCGTATCGTTGCCGGTGTCGGCGTTCCACAGATTACGGCGATTTCCGACGTCGCCGATGCATTGCAGGGTACAGGGGTTCCATGTATCGCAGATGGCGGCATCCGTTTCTCGGGTGATATCGCCAAGGCACTAGCAGCCGGAGCTTCCACCGTCATGATGGGCAGCATGTTCGCCGGTACGGATGAAGCTCCGGGTGAAGTCATTCTGTATCAGGGGCGCAGTTACAAGGCGTATCGTGGCATGGGCAGTGTCGGTGCCATGCAGCGCGGTTCCGCTGACCGTTATTTCCAAGATGAAGCGGAGCACCAGCCGGACAAGCTGGTTCCGGAAGGAATCGAGGCACGTGTTCCATACAAGGGTAGTGTCAATGCTATTATCTTCCAGCTGATCGGTGGTGTCCGTTCCTCGATGGGATATTGCGGCTGCAAGACGATTGACGAAATGCGTGAAAAGGCCGCTTTTGTTGAAATCAGTTCTGCAGGCATGCGTGAATCACACGTTCATGACGTTCAGATCACCAAAGAGGCGCCAAACTACCGTCTTGAATAAGACAAGACTGCGTACAGGGCCGGGTTTCCGGCCCTTCACGTCTTAAGTATCCGTTTTTACAAGAATTTTCCATGCATTCCAGAATACTTATTCTCGATTTCGGTTCACAGGTTACCCAGTTGATCGCGCGTCGTGTGCGTGAAGCCGGTGTGTTTTCGGAAGTCGTCCCCTATGATGTGGGAACGGATTTCATCCGCGATTATGCAGCCGATGGTTCGCTCAAGGGCATCATCCTTTCCGGTGGTCCCAATAGCGTCACCGAAGGCAATACGCCGCGTGTGCCGCAAATCGTGTTCGAGCTGGGATTGCCGGTACTGGGCATCTGCTACGGCATGCAGGCCATGGCAGAACAGCTGGGCGGCAAGGTCGAAAACGGCAAGGTGCGCGAATTCGGTTATGCCGAGGTACAGACGACATGTCATACCCGTCTGCTCGACGGTATCGCCGATTCGGTTCTGGACAATGGCATGTCACTTTTGAAAGTCTGGATGAGCCATGGCGACAAGGTGACGGCGCTGCCGCAGGGCTTTGAAGTCATGCTCGCCAACGAAGCCTGTCCGATCGCCGGTATGGCCGACGAAATGCGCAAATTCTATGCCGTCCAGTTCCATCCCGAAGTGACCCATACCGTACAGGGCCGCGCGATGCTCAACCGATTTGTGCACGACATTTGCGGATGCAGTGCCGACTGGAACATGCGCGACTACGTATCCGAAGCCGTCGAAGCCATCCGGCAAAAAGTCGGCAAGGATGACGTGATTCTGGGACTCTCTGGCGGTGTCGATTCCAGCGTCGCCGCCGCATTGATTCATCGCGCCATCGGCGACCAGCTGACTTGCGTATTCGTCGATCATGGTTTGCTGCGTCTGAATGAAGGCAAGATGGTCATGGACATGTTCGCACGCAACCTCGGCGTCAAGGTCGTTCATGTCGATGCGACCGAACAGTTTATGGGCAAACTGGCCAGTGTCACAGATCCGGAAGAAAAACGCAAAATCATCGGCCGCGAATTCGTCGAAGTCTTTCAGGCCGAAGCGGCGAGAATCACCAATGCCAAGTGGCTGGCGCAGGGAACGATTTATCCTGATGTCATCGAAAGTGCAGGCAAGGGTAAAAAAGGCCAGACCATCAAGAGCCACCACAATGTCGGCGGTTTGCCGGATACACTGAATCTGCAATTGCTGGAGCCGCTGAGAGAACTGTTCAAGGATGAGGTCCGTGAGTTGGGACTGGCATTGGGTTTGCCGCGAGAAATGGTTTACCGCCATCCTTTCCCGGGACCTGGTCTGGGTGTCCGTATTCTGGGAGAAGTGAAAAAGGAATATGCCGATCTATTGCGGGAGGCGGATGCCATCTTCATCGAGGAACTGTGGAATACCCCGTCACCGATGATGACGGAAAAAGGCGAGCCGATGAGCTGGTACGACGCGATCAGTCAGGCATTCGCCGTCTTTTTGCCCGTCAAATCCGTCGGCGTCATGGGCGACGGCAGAACGTACGAATATGTCGTTGCGTTGCGTGCCGTACAGACACAGGACTTCATGACCGCGCAATGGGCGCACCTGCCGCACGAACTGCTCGGCAAAGTCTCCAATCGGATCATCAACGAAGTCCGCGGTATCAACCGCGTCGTTTACGACATCTCCGGCAAACCGCCTGCCACGATCGAGTGGGAGTGATGGCGGCGATTCGGCAACATTTGCATGATTCATAAAAAAGAAGCTAGCTGATGAGGATTGGTCAGCTAGCTTTTTTACGTTTATTTTGCTGTCTTCTTATATGATTTTCGAATTCATTAAATCGGGGTGCCTTAATATAATAGGCCGGGTTGATCATGATGGGTGTTGCTGTTTTTATTTCTTGTGGATGGTAATTGCTGTTGCGTCAATATCTCCCATCGCAGTGTAATGAGAACCAGCATGAAGAATGCTTGTAAGCATGAGGCAGCTTTTTTCTGAATAGTGAGTGCTGTTCTTGGTCACATAATCGTTCCTTTTAAAATATCAATAAAAGCACAGGATGATCAGGGAATACATACTGTATTCGTTCATTACGATTTTTATTGATCGCCAGGTTCATTTAATATGGAATGTATCAGCTATGGTGCATCATGGGCAATGTAAAAGATATCCTTTACTGTAGTCAATTCGATATCGGTGGTGTTAATAGAGTTGATTCCGGAAAACTCAACTGAAGGATCATGGTAAGCTGCTCGAATATGTAATCAAAATACCGGTCAGGAGGAAATGACTTCTGAAAAATCGGCTTAGAACAAAATGTTAGGTGATCTGTTGTCCAATGTATTGTTTTGTTATAGTCGATATATGTGGTTGCTTGTGAGCAGAAAAGATTCCTTGAAAGAGGTAAATGAAATGGATACATCTTTAGATCGGCAATTGGCTAAAAAATATCATAACAAGTCCCAGATCGCTCGCGTGTTAACAGAAAATTGGACAGAAACATATATGTATTGTCCTATATGTGGATGGCCAACCATCCTGAAATTTCCGAATAATAAGGCGGTTGCAGATTTCTATTGTCCAAATTGCAAAAATGAATTTGAGCAAAAGAGCTCAAATGGCAAGTTTGGAAGAAGAATGGCAGGTGGAGCTTACGGCACATTTCTAAAAAGAATAAACAGTAACAACAATCCGGATTTTTTGCTGATGAGTTATTCTCTTGAAAAAATGAGAGTGGAAAACATGTTTTTCGTTCCGGGGCATTTTTTTGTGCCTGATGTGGTGGAAAAAAGAAAGGCTTTAAGTGAAAATGCAAGAAGAGCGGGGTGGATTGGATGTAACATTCTGCTTGATAAAATACCGGCCCAAGGCAGAATTGCTATAGTAAAAGATGGAGTTGTTCTTGACAGGACTGATGTTCTTAGTCAGGTCAAATTGGCGCAGAAGGTTAAGATAGAAAATATTGCGGATCGGGGATGGCTCATGGATATTTTGCACTGTATTAATGCAATAGCATCCAATGTTTTTACATTGGATGAGGTATATCTCTTTGAAGAAGAATTGGCGACCAAGCATCCAAATAATCATAATATCCAAGCAAAAATCAGGCAGCAACTACAGCAATTACGTGACCGTGGGATAATATCTTTTTTAGGGCGGGGACGTTATCAGAAAAACGAGCATGTTTAAAGTTGAATGCAAACGTGACATGACGGCACGAGTCTATTGGACTGATGAAACTGGAAAAGCGGGTTGTAACTGGTCTTACGTGGAAAGGTTGCATGTTTAAAAATTCAGTTTTGCCCGAACATGCTTGTTTGAGTATGCGTTTTAAGCGCACTGCCAGATATCAGCACTTTGTGCAATCGTACATGTCAAGGAAGATATTTTCTAGGTATGGAATTATCTGGAAAACATTGTTCAGAACGTTTCATGCTGTGCCGGCCTGACTTTCCTCAACAGGGACGATTCCTTCGGTCAGTATAATGTTTTCGCATGGCAAATTCCGGTGAGCAGGTGATGGACGGGTGCTGGTTTGTCGTTTTTTTCACGAAAGCGGGACTGTTTTCACGATTGGGCGGGACTGTGTGCGAAAATAACGGCCTTGTCTGCGGAAAGAATCCTGAATGATGCAAAGTGATACTGCTGTACAGAAGATAAGGGAAAAATGGCGGAAGTTTTTCCGTGCTGTAAGTGTCGTTCTGGGCAGCGGTTCGCTTGTGATAATGGCGATCTGGGTGCTGGCGTTGTGCGTCAATCCGACGGGCGGGACGGCGAATGAATTGGTCGGCAGAAAATATATTTTTCACGCAGGTGTGCAATAGGTCTCTTTTTTGCCGCTTTTCTTTGCGTGTTCGGTTTTCTTCCGGTGTCGCGCTCACCGCATGCGTCCGGTATCCTTCCGTATTCATCATCCGCAAACATTTCCCGTTTTTTCTCGGTATCGCCGTGCTGGTTCCGGTGCTGGCTTATTCTTCGTGCTTGCGGAAAACGAAACCGCGGCATTCGACCGGAGTTTTTCTTTGCTGGCGAAGCAGCAGATCAAACAGATCAGCGACTGGAAAGATCGCCGGAGTGCATGGGCTGTTGTCCAGCAGGCAGATTTGTCTGCCGATTCGGGTATTTTCCAGCAGGGAGCACGGATGGGAGTGGCGGAAAGACAGGGTATACACTGGCGTTTGCAGACAGTGGCCAGAACGGTCGCATGCATACGGATGGCAGGAAACCGGTTACGGAAGTCGCTGCGCATGATATGTCTCATGTACTGAAATCCCGTCGTATCTGGATGGGACCGCCGAAAAGAATCATGGATGCTGACGAAAAACGGCGAGATGTGCTGACGATGTACGTGCCGTTCATGAAAGAAACGTCCACCGGTCAGGAAGTGGGGGGCAGGCTTCATTATGTCAATCCGGCTGAGTCGCTGATACCGGACTTGTCCGTTTGGCTGACGACAGGTATGACGTCACGGATATTTTTGTTCAGCCCGCAGGGCGGGGATGTTGCGCAGTGTCCCCACACGGGACGGATCGCTTATCCGGTGGAACTGGGTGATGCAGGTCACGGAAAGTGGCTGGAAAAGATCGGCAGTACGCGGCAGGGAATTTTTCATGCGGTCAATCATCGTGGCAAGCGTGTTGTCGGTTATGTGGGCAAGATTCCCGATTCGGATTGGTCACTGATGGTGAAAGTGGATGAACGGGAAGCCTATAGCCATATCCGGCAAATGGCCTGGTATATTTTGCTGATGCGGCACTGCTGACTGTTTCGTCCGCGCTGGTGCTGTTTTTCGTATAGCGTCACCGGCATATGCAATATCGGGCGGTCCGGATGAAGAATGGCCTGAAACAGCGTGCGTTGCATCATGACTATCTGAACCGTTTCGCCAATGATGCCATCATTTTGATGGACGGTAACGGGACGGTGATCGAGGCAAACGAACGGTCGGGTAAATTGTTCGGCAAGGCGGGGTCGACGTTGAACGGCAAAAATATACGGACGGTTTTCGATACGAAGGATGCATCGGTATTCGAGGAAAAGTGGCAGGAACTCAAACGGGAAAAAAGCCTGATTTTCGAAGCATACGGCAAACGTGCAGGCGGTCGTATTTTTCCCGTCGAAATCAGTTCGTGCATTGTCGAAACGACCGGTAAATGTTTTGTACTGTTCATCATCCGGGATGTATCGGAAAAGAAAAAGGCGGTTGAAGCCATCTGGCGACATGCCAATTTCGATTTGCTCACCGGACTGGCGAACCGGCGGATGTTCCAGCAGAGGCTGCTTTTCGAGACACGAAAGGCGCAGCGTACCGGCGGTTCGGTGGCGTTGATGTATCTCGATCTCGACCGTTTCAAGTACGTGAACGATACCATGGTGCATGATGCAGGTGATTCTTTGCTCAAGGGCACCAACGAACGGATTTCGCATTGTATCCGGGAGACTGATCTGGTGGCACGACTCGGCGGCGATGAATTTACGGTCATCCTGGCGGATCTGGAAGACTTTCGCGGTGTCAGCCGGGAGGCGCAGGGTATTCGGGATGCCTTGTCGCAGCCGTTCATGATCGATGGGCAAAGCGTGCATGTCTCGACCAGCATCGGTATTGCCTTTTAAATCGGCTGGGCGGAAGCGTTGACGCGATGGTGGCATCCCGTTTCCGGCATGATGGAACCCGTCACGTTCGTGCCGTTGATGGAAGAAACAGGCATGATACGCGCTTTCGGTGATGGGCTTTTCATGGAATCGGTACGGCAAGCCGCGAAGTGGCGTGTATCCCGTCCGGATTTTTGTATCAGTCTCAATCTTTCGACGGTACAGTTCACGGAAGGGGGCATTGCCGTCGGTGAATGGATGGCGTATCTCGATAAACTGGCTGTGCCGTCGCAATCCGTAGTCGTCGAGGTGAGCGAACAGTTCTTGCCGGAATGGATGCATCGGTTGTCGGACAACTCGATGCCTTGCACCGCAGGGGTGTCAGGGTGGCGATCGATGATTTCGGTACGGGGTATTCGTCGCTGGTTTCGCTTAAAAAGTTCAGTCCGGATTACATGAAAATCGACAGGACGTTCATACGGAACCTGACGATAGGCGATGAAGACAGGACATTGTGCGAAACGATGATCATGATGGTGCACAAACTGGATATGGCGGTCGTCGCCGAAGGTGTCGAGACACCGGAACAATGGTGGATACGGTCGTCGCTTGATTGCGATAATGGTATTACATATCCGAACCCGTGGAAAAAGCGGCTTTCGGGGAACTGCTGGCGGTGAAAGGCTGTGCGTGCATGGCATGACGTCGGCCGGCACAATCGCAGACGGTGACGAAAAGTGCAATCGGTGCGAAAATACCCGTTTTTGTTCAGGACCAACGATAGCCGGAGAACGGTTGTGACGTACAGCGTAAAGGAAATTTTCTATACATTGCAGGGTGAGGGCGCACGTACCGGACGCTCTGCCGTATTTTGCCGTTTTTCAGGCTGCAATTTGTGGTCGGGAAGGGAAGAAGACAGACCGCGCGCTGTTTGCAGGTTTTGCGATACCGATTTTGTCGGGACGACAGGCGAGTGCGGTGGCAAATACCCGACAGCGGATGCACTGGCCGAGCGTATCGTTTCACTGTGGCCGGCTGGTCATCCGGAAAACCGCTATGTCGTATTCACCGGAGGCGAACCGCTGCTCCAGCTGGATGAGGCGTTGATTGACGCGATGCATCGTGCTGGTTTTGAAATCGCGATCGAAACCAACGGCACCATTGCCGTACCGCACGGTATCGACTGGGTTTGCGTCAGTCCGAAGGTGGGGGCGAAACTCGTGGTCACGCAGGGTGACGAAATCAAGGTCGTGATTCCTCAGGAAAACCAGAATCTTGCCGATTATGAGCGGCTTTCTTTTTCCCATTTTTACGTCCAGCCGATGGATGGAGAAAACCGGCAGCAAAACGTTAGAATAGCGATAGCAACCTGTTTGGCGAACCCGAAATGGAAACTCGGTTTGCAAACGCACAAATATTTACAGATACCCTGATATTTTCATGTTGACGATTACCCGAAAACTCGAATTTGATGCCGGACATCGTATTCCGGATCATCATAGCCAGTGCAGAAATCTGCATGGGCACCGTTATGTATTGCATATCACGCTGGAAGGGAATCCGCTTGAGAAAGAAGGGGATGCCGGCAATGGCATGCTAATGGATTTTTCCGAAGTCAAACGACTGGCGGAAATCCATCTGGTATCCCGTTGGGATCATGCTTTTCTGGTGTATGAAAAAGACACGCCGGTTAGACAGTTTCTCGACAGTCTGCCGAACCACAAAACCGTCGTGTTCGATATGGTGCCGACAGTCGAGAACATGGCGCGTGTGGCTTTCGATACGCTCAGGGAAGTCTATGGAGGCTTTTTCGGCAATGCGTTGGTACTCAAGAGTGTCCGGATTTATGAAACGCCGAATTGCTGGGCCGAAGTGACGGCCGATCCGATTGCATGAACGACGAAATGTTCATGCGCGAGGCGCTCGTGCAGGCACGATATGCGAAAGCGGCAGGAGAAGTGCCGGTCGGTGCGGTCGTCGTCAGGGACGGCGGCATTATCTCGACGGGTTTCAACTGCCCGATATCCGGGCATGACCCGACGGCACATGCCGAAATCATGGCCTTGCGCAATGCGGCGACGGTATGCCGGAATTACCGTTTGCCGGACTGCGAGCTGTATGTCACACTGGAACCGTGCGCGATGTGTGTGGGGGCGATGATCCATGCGCGGCTCAAACGTGTAATTTTCGGAGCATATGACCCGAAAACGGGCGCATGCGGCAGCGTCGTCGATCTGTTCATGCAAAAGGAACTGAATCATCACACGACTGTGACAGGTGGTATCTTGCAGGACGATTGTTCGGCGATGCTCAAGGCGTTTTTCTCCGAACGCAGAAAACAGGCCAAAGCTGCACGGCAGGCGGAGTGATTCCTGAAACGGGCGCGAGACGTTGTCTGCCGTAGCCTCGGCGACCGGGGGACATCATGAAAAAATGGATGATTGCGCTGTTGATGTGTGGATGTCTGATCGATGTTTTGCCAGTCGCCGGACATATCGCCAGTGTCACCAGACATTGCCACAGCGCCGGAAAAAGCTGTCACAGCTCCGCGTACCGGAACGTCATACCGGCACGACAAGCTGACAGGCGCTTTATGACACACGGAATATCGACATGAAAACAGAAAAAACAGGCATAGCGATAATCGCACTGGGCGGCTATGTCTCTGAAATCGATTACCGGCGCGGCATTGCTGGGCTCGAGGCTACCGGATATCGGGTATTCAGCTATTACGAGCCCGATGCGCGATATCAGCGTTTTGCCGCAACCGATGACGAAAGAGTGCGGCAAATCGAGCAAGCAGCCGCCAACCCGGACGTGACGATCATCATGGCGGTACGCGGGGGATACGGTACTTCACGATTGCTGCACGATCTCGATTTTCGCAAACTGGCTGCAAGCGGCAAACTGTTTGTCGGTCACAGCGATTTCACCGTTTTCCAGATGGCGCTGCTGAAAGAGGGGGGCATCAGTTTTGCCGGACCGATGGTGAACAGTGACTTCGCCCGGGCGGAAATCAGCCCGTTCATGCGCGAGCATTTCGAGCGATGCCTGACTTCGCCGGCAATGGCCGTACAATGGACGGCGCAGGATAATCCGGAAGTCGATGCTGCCGGTACCCTTTGGGGTGGCAATCTGGCAATGCTGGCGCATCTGGCGGGAACGCCATGGATGCCTGATATCGAAGGCGGTATTCTGTTCGTGGAAGACGTCCACGAACAACCTTACCAGATCGAACGGATGCTACTCCAGCTGGACGAAGCCGGTATTCTCAAAAAACAGAAAGCGCTGGTGCTTGGGCATTTTTCGGAATACCGGGTGACCGACTACGATAACGGCTATGACCTAGATACCATGCTGGCATGGCTGCGTGAGCGGCTGGCCATTCCGGTCGTGACGGGACTGCCTTTCGGACATGTCCCTGACAAGGTCACATTGCCGGTTGGTGCACAGGCGCATCTGGTATCGCGCGATAGCGTCGTACGGCTTGATTTGAGCGGATATCCTACCGTTTGGTAGAATAATACGTTTTACCAGTCGTACAGGAAATCATCGTGCTATCAGCAGCCAACATCACCATGCAGTTCGGCTCCAGGCCATTGTTTGAAAACGTATCCGTCAAATTCGGTGAAGGCAACCGTTATGGCCTGATCGGGGCGAATGGTGCCGGCAAGTCGACTTTCATGAAAATACTGGGAGGTGATCTGGAACCGATATCGGGCACCGTTACACTGGATCCCAATGAGCGGCTCGGCAAATTGCGCCAGGACCAGTTCGCCTATGAAGACATGCGAGTCCTTGACGTCGTCATGATGGGGCATACGGAAATGTGGCAGACGATGGCAGAGCGCGATGCCATTTATGCTAATCCCGATGCGACTGACAACGATTACATGAGAGCGGCGGAGCTGGAGGCGAAGTTTGCCGAATATGACGGCTATACCGCGGAAGCGAGGGCGGGCGAGCTGCTTTTGGGGGTCGGTATCGGCCTGGAATTTCATGAAGGGCCAATGAGTGCGGTGGCACCGGGATGGAAATTGCGTGTCCTGCTGGCACAGGCGCTTTTTTCCGATCCGGATATTCTGCTTCTGGATGAACCGACCAACAATCTGGATATCAATACCATTCGCTGGCTGGAAAACGTGTTGAACGAACGCGATTCCACCATGATCATCATTTCACACGACCGCCATTTCCTGAATCAGGTCTGTACGCATATTGCCGACATGGATTACGGTACGCTGAAAGTCTATCCCGGTAATTATGACGATTATATGCTGGCTTCCGCTCAGGCCAGAGCCCAGCAGCAGGCCGCGAATGCCAGGGCAAAGGAACGTATCGCGGAATTGCAGGAATTTGTCCGGCGTTTTTCCGCCAACAAATCCAAGGCCAGACAGGCCACGTCCCGCGCGCGCCAGATTGAAAAGATCCGGGTTGAGGACGTCAAACCGTCCAGTCGTGTCCATCCTTATATCCGTTTCGAATCCGGAAAGAAATTGCACCGTCTGGCCGTGGAAGCCGGCAACCTGTCCAAATCGTATGACCGTCCGATTTTCAGCCATTTCGATATCATGATCGAGGCAGGAGAGAAGGTGGCGATTATCGGCGCCAACGGTGCCGGTAAAACGACGCTTTTGCGCTGTCTTGGTGGTGCCGAGGTTTGTCATATGAAAGCGGATTCGGGTTCCGTCAAATGGGCGGAACATGCCAGTATCGGTTATATGCCGCAGGATACGGCGGAAGAATTTGAAAATGAATTGAATCTGACCGACTGGATGGCCCGTTTTACTAGAGAAGGGGACGATGACCAGACTGTACGATCTGTCCTAGGAAGACTGCTGTTTTCCGGAGGCGATGTCAGGAAACCGGTAAAAGTGCTGTCCGGCGGGGAAAAGGGACGCATGATGTATGGCAAGCTGATTCTGGGGCGGCACAACGTCATGTTGATGGATGAACCGACCAACCATATGGATATGGAATCCATTGAAGCGTTGAATATCGCACTGGAAAAATATACCGGAACGCTTCTGTTTGTTTCGCATGACCGCGAGTTCGTTTCTTCGCTGGCTACACGCATTCTTGAAGTCAGGGACGGGCAGATTATCGATTTCAAGGGAAGTTACGATGAATATCTGCACAGTCAGGGTATCGAATAGGGCGAGAATCCGGACTTTTCCTGACATTTTTTCCGGTTTGTGCGATAGTTAAAATATTAGCCTCATTATTTTTCAGTCGATAAAATGCAAAATTCTGGAATCAAGGAAGTTCAATACGAATTGCCCGAAATGCAAAGCGGAGCGCGTGCCGTGGCCAATGCATGGGCTCGTGTTCCGAAGGAACTGTCGCGACAGGAAAAACAGGAGTACCGGGAGAAAATCAAAAAACTCCTGAAAGAAAAAAACGTGGTTCTGGTTGCGCATTACTATGTCGATGGCGATATCCAGGATCTGGCTGAGGAAACAGGCGGTTGTGTGGCGGATTCGCTCGAAATGGCCCGTTTCGGACGGGACAATCCGGCAAAAACGCTGGTTGTTGCCGGTGTCCGCTTCATGGGTGAAACAGCCAAGATACTGAGCCCTGACAAGAAAATCCTGATGCCCGATCTGGATGCCAGTTGTTCACTCGATCTGGGATGTCCCGCTGATGAATTCGCCGCATTTTGTGATGCACATCCGGACAGGACGGTTGTCGTCTATGCCAATACCAGCGCTGCGGTCAAGGCACGGGCTGACTGGATGACCACATCTTCCATCGGGCTGGAAATCGTCAGACATTTGCATGAACAAGGTAAAAAAATTCTCTGGGGACCGGACCGTCATTTGGGAAATTATATTCAGGAACAGACCGGTGCCGACATGTTGTTGTGGCAGGGTTCCTGTCTTGTCCATGACGAATTCAAGGCAGCCGAACTGTATCTGCTGAAACAGGAGTATCCGGGCGCGAAAGTACTGGTTCATCCCGAGTCGCCCGCTTCTGTGGTGGCACAGGCCGATGTGGTGGGCTCGACATCCCAGATTCTCAATGCGGCGAAAACAATGAATGCTGATACATTCATTGTGGCTACCGACAAGGGTATTTTCCACAAGATGCAACAGCAGATGCCTGGAAAGACATTTATCGAGGCACCGACGGCTGGCAATGGCGCGACTTGCAAGAGCTGTGCGCAATGTCCTTGGATGGCGATGAATTCGCTGGAAAACCTCGCTCGGGTACTGGAAACGGAAGAAAACGAGATTTTTGTCGATACCGAAACGGCCCGAAAAGCCGTTGTCTGCATCGGCCGCATGCTCGATTTTTCTGCTCAACAGAAAGCGCAAGGTAGGGAAGCAGTGCTGACTTCCGGTATGGGGGTGGCATGAACCGTTTCGCCGTGTTCGGGGAGAATCTACTGGAATCGGCAATCGCTTCCAATGTCGATATGGCGTTGGCGGAAGATGTCGGTACAGGCGATCTGACGGCTTCCCTGTTGCCGGAAGATGAAATGGTGTCGGGTCATCTCATCGTCAGGGAAGATGCCGTGTTGTGCGGCATTCCCTGGTTCAATGCCGTGATGGACAGGATAAGTGACCGTATCGAAATCGAATGGTTGTACCGGGAAAGCGATTGGATGAAAGCGGACAGTGAAGTCTGCCGGTTTTCGGGACCTGTCCGTGCGATTCTGACGGGCGAGCGGACAGCACTGAATTTCCTTCAGCTGCTTTCAGGTGTGGCAACTGTCACCCGTGAGTATGTGCAACTTGTTGAGGGCACCAAGGCCAGAATATACGATACCCGCAAAACGGTTCCGGGACTGCGGATTGCCCAGAAATATGCCGTCAGGGTCGGAGGCGGCGAAAACCATCGGCTGGCGCTGTACGACGCCATCCTGATCAAGGAAAACCATATTGCGGCAGCAGGCGGCATCCGGCAATCGCTGGAACAGGCCGCGAAAAAAGCGGGCGTGCCCGTCCAGATCGAAGTCGAAACGATTGCACAGCTCAAGGAAGCGCTGGAAGCCGGTGCGCGTTCCGTTCTTCTGGACAATTTCAGCCTTGATGTCATGCGGGAAGCCGTCGCCATCAACCAACAGGCCGGTCGCCCCGCCGAACTCGAAGCCTCCGGCGGTATCGATCGCCACACCATCCGCGCCATCGCCGAAACCGGTGTGGACCGCATTTCCATCGGCGAACTGACCAAACACGTCAAGGCGACCGACTATTCCCTCAGGCTGTTTGTCTGACCATAGGGCAGGCACATCATGAGACAGGAACCACTAATGACCATTCGCGTCCAGCAACAGGACTTCGACATGAACGAAGAACTGGAACGCCTGCGTGCCGGACGGCATGACATCGGCGCCGTCGTCTCGTTTCTCGGCACCGTGCGGGATATCCACAACAGAGAAACCGTCCTGTCCATGGAGCTGGAACATTATCCGGAAATGACGGAAAACGTCCTGCGAGACATCGCAGACGAAGCGCGGAAACGCTGGGACATACTGGGCGTGACCATCATCCACCGCGTCGGCAAACTCAAACCGTCCGACCAAATTGTCCTGATCGCCGTGGCATCCGATCATCGTGGAGGAGCCTTTTCAGCCTGCGAATATATCATTGACACCTTGAAAGACCGCGCGCCTTTCTGGAAAAAGGAAGAAACCCCAAATAGTGTACGCTGGGTTGAAGCCAGATAATATGATGGCCTGAATCTGTCTGAATGAATCAGACGCGATTGAACAAGAATCCAAAGCATCAGTTATAAAACAAGCTGTGCTGATAAACGAATAACTATTTTACTGTATATGTATTTCCCAGTCAGCCATCATATCGTAACCGGTTTTGATTGAATCATGAAAGGCCATATAGTGTTTA
>CAZRQR010000033.1:0-16485 GCA_964602435.1 uncultured Oxalobacter sp. | reverse complement strand
CCGGCATCATTGCCGGGAAACGCTTTTCCTGAAAAACCGCCCGTTCCGTAAGAAAAACGACGCCCCTGCAAACCGTACACATCCCTCCCGCAACGGCATGCCCTCATGGCGGAAAAACAACCGTCAGATACGGAGCGCGACATTATTTTCATCAAACAGTTGCCCGTTTTTTCCAAACGGTTTTCGTATCAGTTTTTCAGACCGTCTCTGCATCCGGGATGTGAGGATGGGACAGCGAAAACAGGAGTCATGCCGATTCCTGTCACAAACATTCCCGCAATCAAAGATACTGCCTATTCTTTCATGATAGCGCCATTGGATTGTGCGAAAAACAATTCATGGCCGTATCGATATCAGTTGCAATATTTCAATAAATTCCTACATTTCATATAGGAAATAGGTATAATAATGCATAACCATTCATTTTCAGGACGAACCACCGTTACTTTCTGCCAATGGACAACGCAAAATGAAAATTTCGACCAAAGGGCGTTATGCGCTGCGTTTCATGATCGATCTGGTGCAATACGGAAACGGCAATTACACGTCGCTCAAAGACGTGATCGTCCGACAGCGCATTTCGCCGAAATATCTGGAACAGATCGCCACGGCACTCGGCAAGGCCGGCCTGATCCACAGCGTCCGCGGGCCGCAGGGCGGATACAGGCTTTCCCGTGCGCCGGAGGAATACACGATCGGCGACATCCTGCGGCCGATCGAAGGCGATTTCGCCTGCGTGTCGTGCCTGGAAACCACACCGAACCAGTGCCCGCGTTACGAAAGCTGCACCGCAGTCCATTTCTGGGAAGGCCTGCACAAAATCATCATCGACTATCTCGACAGTACCACCCTGAAAGATCTGGCCGGGCAACACCGCGCCGAACCACGTACCGATACCTGTGATTTTGTCATATGAAACCATTTTATACAGAAAACAAGGGAAACAACATGAACGGATCCATTCCGGATTCGGCAATACACACGGTGGAAAACCGCCGCATGACGGTTGTACCGCCATCGCAAACAGCAGGAGCAATCGCACTTTCCCATGCAGCACGCGCCTGCCGTTGTTCTCCCTTCCGAATGCGTCCGTTCTAAACCGGACAGTCCGGCTCGCCCGTTTTTTACCCGATTGACCGTTTTTTCTGATTTTCAAGGAGTTATCATGCCCAATATCGCCAAAAGCGCCACCGATCTGATCGGCAACACTCCCCTGCTGGAACTGACCCGCTATAATGCCGGCAACGCACCGGACGCCACCATTCTCGCCAAACTGGAATATTTCAATCCGGCCGGCAGCGTCAAGGACCGCATCGCCAAAGCCATGATCGACACGGCCGAGGCCGACGGCCAGCTCGTCCCCGGTTCCACCATCATCGAACCGACATCCGGCAATACCGGCATCGGTCTGGCCGCCGTGGCGGCCGCACGCGGTTACCGCATCATCATCACCATGCCCGAAACCATGAGCGTCGAACGCCAGAAACTGATTCGCGGCTATGGCGCCGAACTCGTCCTGACAGAAGGCGCCAAAGGCATGAAAGGCGCCATCGAAAAGGCGCAGGAACTGGCCGCTTCCATCCCGGGCAGTTTCGTTCCTCTGCAATTCGACAATCCGGCCAACCCGGCCGCCCACAAGGCGACCACCGGCCCTGAAATCTGGCGCGACACGGACGGCAAGGTCGATATTTTCGTCGCCGGCGTCGGCACAGGCGGCACGCTGACCGGAACGGGCGTGTTCCTGAAAGAACAGAATCCGGCCATCAAGGTCGTCGCTGTCGAACCGGAAAGTTCTCCGGTTCTGTCCGGCGACAAACCCGGCCCGCACAAGATTCAGGGAATCGGCGCCGGATTCGTGCCCAAAGTACTGGACACCGCCATTTACGACGAAGTCCTGCCGGTACCGAACGAAGCCGCTTTTGCCACGGCACAGGCATTGGCCCATACGGAAGGCGTACTGGTCGGCATCTCGTCCGGCGCGGCCCTCTGGGCGGCCACCCAACTGGCAAAACGCCCTGAAAACAAGGGCAAGACCATCGTCGCCCTGCTGGCCGACAATGGCGAGCGCTACCTGTCCACCACCCTGTTTCCCAATAACTGAAACGGCGGCGCCAACCTGAAGCAACAACAAAAAGAGACGAATCAATGGAACTGGAAACCCTCTGTATCCACGGGGGAAAAGCGAGCACCGACAAAAGCGGCGCCATCTCGACCCCGATCTACCAGACAGCCACCTACGCCCATCCTGCACCGGGCCAGAGCACAGGCTACGACTACACCCGCGACACGAATCCGACACGCGATGTGCTGGAAGAAACCATGGCGAAACTGGAAGGCGGTGCGACCGCACTGGCCTTCTCATCTGGCATGGCAGCCGCCACTGCGCTGATGGAAATGTTCTTGCCCGGCGACCATATCGTGGCATCCGATGATCTGTATGGCGGCAGCTGGCGTCTCTTTTCGCGCATTTCGATGAAAAACGGGCTGGCATTCGACTGGGCCGATACCTCCGATCCTGCGAAAGTCGAAGCCCTGCTCCGTCCGGAAACGAAAGCCGTGTTCATCGAAACGCCGACCAACCCGCTCATGCACATTTCCGATATCCGTGCGATTGCCGATATCGCCCGCAGGCACGGCTTTCTACTCATCGTGGACAACACGTTTTTATCGCCTGTTTTCCAGCGTCCGCTCGAACTGGGCGCCGATATCGTGCTGCACAGCGCGACCAAATATCTGGCAGGACACAACGACACCGTAGCCGGCATGCTGGTATGCCGCACGGACGAACTGGCCGAAAAACTCAAATTCATCCGGCTCACCACCGGCGCCGCACTAGCGCCATTCGACAGCTGGCTCGTTCTGCGCGGCCTGAAAACCCTTTCCGTGCGCCTGAAAAAACAGGAAGAAACGGCCCGGCAAATCGCGCTCTGGCTCGCGTCATGCCCGAAAATCGGCAAGGTACACTATCCGGGACTATCCGGCCACAAGGGACACGAAATCTCGCTCAAGCAGGCCTCCGGTTTCGGCGCGATGATCTCGTTCGAAGTTACGGAAACGGCCGGCGGCGAAAGACTGGTTAGAAACATCCTCGAAAAAGTTTCGCTCATCCGGTTCGCCGAAAGCCTCGGCGGAACGGAAACGCTGATCACTTACCCGGCCACCCAGACCCATGCAGCCATTCCCGAAGACGAACGCAATGCCCGCGGCATCACCAACCGCCTGCTTCGCCTTTCCGTCGGGCTGGAAAACGCGGATGACCTGATCGCCGATCTGGCCCGGGCTATGGATATCGCCGTCGGCCGCGACGACCCGTACCACTTCAATGAAATCATCGACCGCACCGGCACCGGTTCGCTCAAGGTCGATTTCCCCGAAACCCGCTGCAAGCCGAAAGACGTCATCCCGATGTGGGTCGCCGACATGGACTTCCGGTGCCCGCCCGCCGTCACATCCGCCCTCAAAAAAATGACGGAACATGCCATCTACGGTTATTCGGAACCGAAACCCGGCTATTTCGAAGCGGTCCGAAGCTGGTTCTCCCGCCGTCATCACTGGGACGTGAAAGAAGAATGGCTCGTCAGAACACCGGGCGTGGTCTTCGCCCTCTGCGCGGCTATCCGTGCCCTGACGAAAGAAGGCGACGCCATCCTGATCCAGCCGCCGGTCTATTACCCGTTTGCCGCCTCCATTCGCGACAACCGCCGCAAACCGGTCCACAACCAGTTAGTACTCCGCAACGGCCGTTACACCATTGACCTGGCCGATTTCGAACGCAAGATCATCGACAACAAAGTCCGGCTGTTCATCCTGTGCAATCCGCACAATCCGGTCGGCCGCATCTGGACGAAAGCCGAACTGACGGCAATGGCCGACATCTGTCTGGCCCATGACGTTAAAATCGTCTCGGACGAAATCCATGCCGATTTCGCTTTCCCGGACCATGCCTACACGCCGTTCGGCGCACTGGGCGACCCGTATCTTCGAGAAGCAGTCATCTGCACAGCCCCCAGCAAGACATTCAACATCGCCGGACTGCAAGTCTCGAACATCTTCATCGCCGACGGGGAAATCCGCCGCAAATTCCGGCAGGAAATCGACGCGACCGGATACAGCCAGATGAACACGGCCGGACTGGTCGCGGCACAGGCCGCATATGAAGAAGGAGAAGCATGGTTCGATGCCCTGCAGGCCTACCTGACCGGCAATCTGGCGATACTGCGCCAGTTCACCGAAGAACGGCTGCCGGGCGTCACCTTGATCGAACCGGAAGGCACCTACCTGCCTTGGCTCGACTTTTCCGGCACGGGCATGAAAGGCAAGACACTGGATGATTTCATCGTGAACGAAGCCAGCCTCTGGCTGGACGACGGCGAAATCTTCGGCCCCGGCGGCGAGGGATTCCAGCGTATCAACATCGCCTGTCCCGCCGCCATCCTGAAACAGGCGCTCGAACGACTTGAAACGGCCCTGAAAAAACGGAAAAACCGCTAGGGTTTCTCATGGCGGACATCCCCTCCTTTCTTTCCCGGACGTCTGCCTCTTTCACCTCCGGTGAACAAACCGGCCTGCGGAATACCGGCCCCGCACTTCTGCCCATCACAGACAGCACACGCCGTCCCTTTCCTGTTTCCGTTTTTCCTTTCTGTCCCTTTCCCGTTCCGGCTATCGCCGGCAGCTCCCTATCTGGCGAACGGTTCCGCAAAACATCCTATACCGAACCGGCCGGTCTTTCCGAACGGAAACTTTTCCGGATAACAAGCACTGTGGATTCCCGTCCGGTTTTCCGCCTGTACCGTAATGGATGAACCGGCAGGATACCTGCAGGACGTTTTTTCACGGCAAAACCGTACCGGCCTGCGTTTTTTCCGAAAGACCGGCCGTGTCAGCCGGCCAGATATTTCCAGATATGCCCCGTCGCCCGTGCGACAAACGTTTCCTTCTCACCCACCGGCGCGACATAATACAGGGCGTCCTCCGCCACTTTCATGCCTTCCGTTTTCGCAATCACCCATCCGGCCAAATAAGCGGACGCCAGACAGCTGCCCGCCGTCGCGATATTCCCGTTCGCACAAAAAGGCTGATCGAGTACATGGACTCCCGCCTCCACAACCCAAGGTTCCGTCGTCAGATCGGTACAGGCGGGAATGCCTTCCAGCAGGCCGAGCCTTGCCAGAATGAGCGTCCCCGAACATTGCGCGCCGACCAGCTGGCGTGACGGATCCAGCGCCAGCGCATCCATGATCGACGGATCACGGGCGACATCGCGCGTTTTCATGCCGCTGCCCACCAGCACCACATCCGCCGTTTTCAAGGCGGACACCGCATTGCGCATGCACCGTCACACCGTTCATCGACGTGACCGACGCCTGCGGACAGCAAATGGAAACCCGCCAGCCGGGTCGGGAAATCCTGTTGAGAATACCCAGCGCAATAAAGGAATTCAGTTCATTGAATCCCTCGAAAGTCAGTATGACGATATTCATGACATTCCTCCCACACTATCGAACGGTTCCTGTACGAAAAACCTGGGCCTGAGCATGCAGAGACATGCCGCCATCATCTTCTCGTAGGCTTCCTGTGCCCGTTCCAGCGGAAACGTCTCGATCATGGGATGGACATCCGTCAGTACGCTGAACCGTATGGCCGCTTCCATTTCGTTCCTGTCCGTAAACGTGCCCCTTACCGTATACGGTTTTTTCAGAAAATCCAGCGCAGCCCAGCGCTTTCAGGGCATCTCTGGCATTCTCCTTTTCCGAATCGATATAATGCCGTGCGCCAAGCTGAAGGGTGAGCGCCTTTTTGTCGTTCCCGCGTGAAATGGCCACGGTACAAAAACCCGCCTTTCCGGCATACTGGACAGCCAGATGCTCCTGCCCGCCGATACCGCCATCCCCGTAAAACGGGCAGATTCCCCTCCTGAACAAGGAAGACGCGCCGAAAGAACAAATCATGAACATTGATTCCCGCCTACCCCCTCTTTCAGTCGGCAAATACCTGACGGATATCACAACGCCTTTTGACGGTGATCTGCTCGACCGCAAAAAACTGGCGGACAAGCTGACCGGTTACATCAACCGGTTCTCTGCCAGTGCCGTCATCGCCATTGACGCCCCCTGGAGCGAAGGCAAGACATGGTTCGGCAAAAACTGTGCCAAACAGCTTGAAAGCGATCACCGTGTTCTCTATCTCGATGCCTTCGTGGGAGACTACATGGATGATCCGTTCCTGCTCGTTTCGGCGGAAATCACCCGATTGCAGGAAAAAGACGAACAATCCGATTTCAAGCAGAAAACCGCACGCGCCATGAAACTGCTGCTTCCCATCGGAAAAACCGTCATCAACGTGTTCGCACAACATCTGACAGGCATTCCGGGCATTTCCGGGAAATGGGCTGATCTGGCCGGCGCGCTTCACACCACAATCAGCGATTCCGCCGAAAAACTGATCCAGATCAAAATCGACGAATATATCGCCGAACAATCTTCCCTGAAAGTTTTCAGAGACCGGCTGGCCGAAATCGCCGCCAGAGAAGAAACCGATCGTATTTTTCATTGACGAACTGGACCGCTGCTCACCCGCTTTCGCCGTCGCCCTGCTCGAACGGCTGAAACATTTTTTTGAGGTTCCCAATCTTGTATTCGTCCTTCTCATTCACTGAAACCAGTTGCATGAAGCCATTCGGGATGTTTACGGACAAAACACCGATGCAGCCGCCTATCTGCACAAGTTCGTGCATCTTTTCCTGACCTTGCCTGTTCGCAAGAACTCGTTTTATCATGAATTGACCTTGATACAAAAATTTATCTCTAGCCTGCTTCAGCGACACAAAATTGCCCATCCGAAAGTTGAATACTCTTCATTCATTCGCGCCTTTTCGCTATGGTCTTTGTAGCATCCTTATCCCTGCGGGATATCGAAAAGGAAATCGCCTTGTATTTTCTGTCAAAAGATCGGGCACGTTTTCAAACTGAAAAAACCGGAATGGATCGAAAGATTGCTATCCAGAGATACCACGCTTTTTGAAGAGATAAACAGGCTGTATTTAACCAAAAACGGGTATATTGAAGAAATATCCGAATTCATCAATAGCTTCCAAAGCTTTCTACATTCCATTTTTGTTGGAAAAGATGAAAAATCATTTCATCTCATAAAACTACTCGTTGATGAACTGGATTTGTCCATAGAATGATATTCTCTCAAAAAAGTTTAGGCGCTTGTTACTCCTCTTCCCGCTGCTCCACGATCAGCATCCGCTCTTCCAGAAACGTGCCGAAATCGCACCGGAAGCGAACCTGTTTGCGTTTCTGATTGGCGAAAAGACGGGAAAGCGACTCATCGTTGATTCTGAAAGGCAGTTTGCCCTTTTTGTAATGCGAAAAGCACGCCACCTTGTACAATGGCAGATAAATGCCGGAACACATCGGTTCGGAGAAATGATTGTGCTCCTCGCACACGGCCTGCCAGCGCATCAGCGTTCTGCGATCCATATGCAGCGCCAGAAAATCCTCGAAATTCATGCGTGAAAACAGGAAGTCCGGAATGGTACCCGGTTTGTTGTCATACAGTTTTTTCTGGCTGTTCATGTAAATATCCTTGTCCACCCAGATCACGATCTCGGTGTTTTTCATCTCGCGCCGTGCATCGCGGTAACGGTTCACTGCCGCCTTGTACACACCGCTGCCGATAATCCTCGGCGCGAAAGCCAGCGGAATCCTGTGTTCGCGGAAAAAACGGTTCAGTTCCTGCAAATAGACGTTTTCAGACGATCCCTCGCAGATGACGACGACCGTTTCGACGAGCGGTTTGCGTTTTTTCTTTCTCATGCGTCAGATATAGGGAAAAGGAATGCCCGAAAAACGGCCGGTCAGATACTGTTTCCTAAAATTGGCGATATTGCCGACATCCGCAAAATCCGAAATCCGAGTGATCGTCGAACCGTCCTGCAGGGTCTTGCTGATAATGCCCACTTCAGAAACGCGCAAAAGGTTCGCGTCCAGAATATCCGTATTGTGTGCCGTGAAAACCAGCTGGGCGCCGCGATGGTTATAGCGCCGGTCCTTGAACAGGCGCACCATTTCGATCAGCAAAAGCGGATGCAGCGACCTGTCCAGCTCATCGACCGCCACCACACCGCCAGACTCGAGCACCGCCAGAAAAACCCCCAGAAGCCCCGCCACGATCTGCGTGCCGCTGGATTCTTCCGTCATGAAATCGAACTCGACCTCTTTTCCTCCGGCATCCTGATGGAACGAACGGATACGGTCAGTATTCAATATAATATCGTCGCCCTCTTTCTGGAAAGACGTCAGCCGGGTCAGAAATTCAGGATCGACATCGAGATAATTGCGCTTTCTGGCATCACGGTCGAGCCGGATACGCCGCCTGTTCAGTTCCATCCGGTTGATATGGATATCCAGATTCTCCAGCAGGTCAGTGATCCGTTCGAAAGCATGTCTCACGGGATCGGGATCGTCCGCTTTTTCCAGCACCGCCGCCAGCATGTCTACCCCGCGCGAAAGATGGATGCTGTTCTCGCTCAGTACGACAATGCCCTCGCTGAAAAAATCGTACACGGTCGTCACCAGCGGATTCAGCCCCGGATAACGCTTGCCGATCACCGACAGAAACGACGACGTCTGCTTCTTCTGCGGCGTACTGCATTCGACCCTGAAAATCTCTTCCAGCCGTACGGCGGGATAGGACGGCGTGGCAAGGGAACCGAAAGAGAGACGATCGCCATCAACCGAAAACAGTACGCTGCCGTCCACCGACAGTGATTCCCTCAGAAATTCGTCCCTGTCGTACTCAATGGCATAGACGAAACGCTTTCCGTCACGGACAACCGTCGCCTCGAATGCCGTGGTGCGCCATTCGGGATGCAGTTTGTCGGGATGGAATTTGCCCTGCACACCGGAAACGGCACAGTCCCTGAAAACCCCCAATGCCATCAGCACATTGGATTTGCCGGATGCATTCGAACCATACAATGCCAGCGCAGGTACCAGCCGCACCCGTTTTTGGGGTTCGATGAAAAACACCATATCCGAATCCCGGAAACCGGAAGGCGCCCTTTTCTCGGCAAAAGCGAAATTCACCGTCATCCCGAGAATGGAACGGAAATTGCGGATGGATAATGACGACAGCACAACAGCCTCCTTTCATAAACCGGAACGGCCGGAAAAAACCGAAACGATGCCTTGCTCTTCGAGTATACCTTATGAAAGGCTCCCGGTTCCGCCATCCTGCCCCATCTTCCGCAAAACGCCGCAACATGGCCGCTGGCCGTTTTCGCCGCAACTGACATTCCATTCATGGAAAGGACAATAATTCTTCAATAAAACCGAAGAAACAATCTTTATTTATTTGGTTCATCCGAACATTAACGGCACGTAAGATAGAAACGTCATGGAAGCATGATCCTGCTGTTCACTTCCCTGGCAAACGCAATACACTCCTTCCTTACACAAGCCCCCATACCAGCGGGGCTTCTTTTTGGAATTCATCTCCGGAACCGGTTCCGGAAAGCACCGCCGTCCGCCAGAACGAAAACGGCAAACACACGAACGGAAACAAACCTGCCCACCCGGCATTTCCGGACATATCCATCCTAAAACGGACGTCATCGCCTGCCCGCAAGCAGAATACACATGCAATACCCGGAACATCCGGGCCGGGTCTGTTTCCTTTTTTCATAGTCCCCATTCACAAAATCCTAATGCTTTTACACGGTAACGGTACATCATCCCCCGAAACTTCGTACCGTGATCGTGTCCGGTTCTGGCATCGGAATCCATATACACTTTTCCAGTACGGATTGCTTCGATAAATTTATTCATGAATACTGAAGATGCGCTTGACAATCCTGTAACGATTCATGGCGGATTGTATAGCGACAATATCGCTCCGATCATTGTTGCCGTTGTTTCCCTGTGGCGCCGCCGTGGATACTTTTGCGAGTCAATCAATAGAATGAATTCACAAAGAACGGCAGCGTGAATTTTTCAATGCAACAAAAATACTGTGACGCATTGTGATGCGGTATTGCTTGCCGGTACTGTCATTTGTGGATTTCAAACAGTTCTCATAAATAGTTCGGGACAGAATATCCGGCGGACATTTGTCGGATGTCGTATCGCGGGATACGGCAAGACTGCGATCTGCCGAGAAGGAAGCGTTCATTGATTTCCGTCAGCGGCGCCACAACGGATCGGGACATGAAGAAAGCCATTGCCCACCTGAATTGTTGCATCGCGCCAACATTCACAAGGATATATTAGCGGACATTACTTCGGAAACAATAAAACGCCCTGCCCCAATCCCGGAAAATACCGAAAAATTTATCGTAGCCATTTCGCCACGATAAAGAGCCGCGGAAAAGCCAGCAGGACGGTTCCGTCGGAGCGTGACCGGTAAACGGTTTTCCGCCGGGTGATGTAACGGTCAAGAAAAAGCGCCAGTTCCTCCTTGTCCAGCCGTGCAAGAAACGGACGCAGGCCGGTCGATTCCAGCCACCGCGCGATGGCTTCGGCCGATGGCATGACATGTAATAAACCGTTTTCCACATATCGACGGAACAGCCTGCATCCGCCAGCAGATCGTAATACGCCTCAGCCGGAAGCAGACGCGTACGAAAGGTTTCCGGATCGCCCATTTTGTCGTGCCAGCGGGATTCACGTGCCGTTTCACGCATCATGACATGCGTCGGTTCATCCAGATTGTCCGGCATCTGGACAGCAAGAACCCCGCCTTTTTCCAGATAACCCGCCAGCCGCGGAAAAAGGCGGTCATGACCGGAAAGCCATTGCAGCGAGGCATTGGAGAAAATCACATCCTGTGCGGCTTCCGGTTTCCACCGGCCGATATCGGCCAGCATGAACCGCACCTTTTCAAGCCTGCGGCGTGCGGCATCCAGCATGGCAGACGAATGGTCAATTCCCGTCACGACAGCATCCGGCCATGTTTTCACCAACCATTCCGTGCTGTTGCCAAGCCCGCATCCCAGATCGGTTGCACAACGGACAGAAAGCGCACCGATTCGCGCCAACAATTCCCGTACAGGACGCGTCCTTTCCGATTCAAACTCCAGATACAGTGAAGGATCCAGCGGGATTCCATATGGCAGCCTTTCATCATGTATGGCAACCGTGCCAATATAAACGCTTCGACGACAAAACGGCAAACATACCGCGACAGCCCGCCACAGAAAAAGGAAAACGGAATATGCACGACATATCCGGCAACATTACCCAAAATGACGGGAAACCGTCATGGAAAAACGGATTGCCCTCCCGTTCCGGAAAGAAAATATCGCCTGCAAAAACAAGGAAATACCCGCTCAGGCCGCCAGAAACAAGGCTTTCCGGAATGTTCTATAAAGATGAACAAACAATCCTATTTTTAGTGGTTTATTTGAAGATTGAAGCTGCATAAAATGACAATCACTGAGACGTTATTGAATAGCCATAGATTCAGAAACGCACTCTTTACCAGAATTGCATCTACTCTCTCGAAAGCCCCTTCCACAAGGGGCTTTTTGTTATGGCGCCACACCGGAACCAGATGGAAAACGGCTGCATGCCGTGCGGCAGACAGGCATTTTGCATCCCGCAACCTGAAACAGGCCACAATCCGGATTCCCGGAACCGCAGACGATGCCGGCATGAAAACAGCCGGGCTGCCTCGCCGGAACATCTTCCGCCGGCCCTGTTTTCAGCCGAGCCTGAATCCCTTGCTGCTGTACAGGCCATCCGCTTTCAACCGGTCGATCTGCACGTCAGACAGCGGCACTTCGATGGTATCGACCATGATCATCAGCGGGCCTGGATCGTCCCCTGTCTGCATCGCCTCGATATAAAGCGTCTTTTCTTTCACATAAAATCCCAGCGCATCTTCCGGCACCTCGATCCCCAATGCATCAAGCACTTTTTTCGATACAAATTCATCTCCCAGTTCATCAGGCGCACTCATCAAAAAATCCTTTCCAGTTTTCAGCGAAACGCTATTGTACAGGACACGATATCCCCGGTGAAAAAGAAAGCCGGCAGCAGGAACATCGGATTTTGCCACCGTATCGGACAGACAACACACCGAAACTGTCTGCCGATTATACCGTCGGGCAGAAAAAACGGATAAAACCGCACGGTGTTGTCACCCAGACATGCATTTTGCGTTAAAGTGGATGCCGTAACCCTTTTCACCCCGATCATTTCACCTTTCACATGGAGAATCCGCATGAACCGCCCGAACAGGGTATCGCGACCTTCCCGATCGTCCTGAAAATCAAAAAAACCGAATGGATCGGACCACTTCTGAAAAACGACAGGAAAATTTTCGCCGTCATCGTCGAGCAGTTCCTGTCGAAAACCGTCGCGGACAGCCAGAAACTGCCGATGGCGCCCGACTGGTATTTCACCGCCCTGCAAAGTTTTTTCAACAGCGGGAAAAACAGCTACATGCAGAATCGGTAGGTCATCACGCAGTTCCAGACGGATGTACTCGACCCGAACGCCTTCTATATCGAATCGCTGGAAGAAATCGCCTACCTTATCCGGATGATCGCAGGCAGTCTCGATCTGGACATCACGGACTGACCGGCAAGCGACCCGACGGTATCGTTTTTCCGGACAAACACACGAAAAGCCGTCAAATGACGGCTTTTTCCATTCAAACATCCCGCAAAACACATCAACTTATCCACGGTCGACACGTATCGATAAAACGCGTTTTTCATGCCGTTTCATGTTCCGTTTTCCGTCCATCCGGCCCGAGACATTTCACTTCGTAAAAATCCGCATCACCATCCGGAGACATCCTGACGGCCGTCACGGAAAACCGGTAACCGTCATGGAAAACCGTAACCATAGCCTCACGGCGCTCCCCCGATGCCGTCATACGCTTTTCATAAACGGCACTGGCAAAACGCCCGGCCATATCGGCTCCGAAAACACCAGCAAGCGCTCCGGCACTGTCGAAAACGCAATCCTCGTAGCTCACCTCATCGGCGTCCAGTTCAAGATATTCCGTCACGCCCGTCAGAGAGAAACACATCGAGATTTCAAGGCATGGCAGGCCGCCCTGAACTCTCATCTGGTTTTCCGCCATATCGACATACGATTTCACCATTTCTTCGCCGACCCGTCCGGACAGGTTTTCCCGGACGAATGCGCCGATCGCTTTTTTCCCTGCTTCATTGATGATTTTCCGCATACCCCCACCTTGTTCATGAAAAACCGGACAACAGATACGGCAGATAACACGCCACGACCATTTCCGCAACCCGAAAAAACAAATGATACCGTTTTTTTGCCGGACGCGTAAAAAACGGGCATCTTCGCCCCGAAGCAGGTACGGCATGAATCCTGCCCGGTTATCCACGAGGTTATCCACAGGAAATGGGGATAATGCGCATGGCAAATCCGCCACACTTTCTGGCCATCCCGCTAGCGGAACACATTGGCCATGATATCGGCCACGACACCCCCTGTTATGGAAATCAGAACCAGATCGTTGCCCGTCCGGTACCACTCGTACCCGTCACGATGCGGCAGATGGCGGCGCATCCGTGGGGGTACCGGCCGTTTGGCGATACCGTGCGGCAGCGGTTTTCCCCTCATCATGTTTTTCCGTATGCCCGGCGGCAATGAAGAATATCCGGTATAACGGTACTGCACTGCCCAATGGCGTGCATCACCGCGGGAAAAACCCTGTTCGGGATGATCACGGTCATGCTTGCGCTTTTTATTCGCCTTCTTCCAGTTCTTTTCAGCATGCCGGTACTCGCCGTGCCTGTTTTTATCCGGTCCCGCATGTGCCGGCATCCACACTAGCGCCCAGACCGACCACCCGCAAACCAAGCATTTCGCCCATGTTGATAATTTGCAATACATCCTTTCCTCCTATTTTCCGGATACATTCAATCGTATTCATATCCCCGCTGCCACGCCAGCCCGAAAAAGGATTTTCTGTAACAAATCCGTACCAAACGGCGCATTAATATAAATGGCCGACAACCCTGAAAACGGCCGCTCTTGCGCCTGCCAGCCTGAAACCGCATTCGCCACGGCATGACGATCGTCCGGCCGATACCGGAAACACGCGCGCTTCCGGTCACAAAACCGGTCATAATATTATCAAAAACACAACAAACATGACACATCGTCCGGCCCTCGAGCAAAGGTGAAGGGATAATATACTTACCAGTGGATACCGTTCATTTCATTACCGATCAAATGGCGCGGCGCAATTTCGGTATGGAAAAAATTTCCCGTTCTTTTGTACGTTTTTTCTTTTTCCCGCTGGCTTTTCCCTTGGCCGCCTCCGTCCATGCCGCATGCCCTGCTCGATATCGAAATCACGGAAACGAGCGTCATCAACGATATCGATGCCGTCATCCGCGCGACACGCGAGTTGCGCCGCGCCGGATTCAGGATTTCACTGGACGACTTCGGCGTGGGCTACTCGTCCATCAATTTGCCGTGCCGGATCGAAGCGGATACCATCAAGCTGGACAAGAGCTTTCTCGAACAGGCATCCATTCTGCCCTGCAAACTCAACCTGATTGATGGAATCGTCGGCATCGCCGACAATCTCGGCACGGATATCCTGTACGAAGGTGTCGAAACCGCCATGCAGGCAGCATTTCTCAAGCGTTGCGGATGCATGCTGGCACAGGAGGGGTATGATTACGGCCGCCCGCTGCCTTTTGATAAATTTGCCGGAATCTGGCTGAAAAACACCGGACAGGACACGGTTTTGTCATAATACGGCTTTAAAATAACGGGGACTTCTTGTACCCGCAGGAACCGTCTCGGACAATACGGTCCCGTTCCGGCAACGGCACGATAGTGATATTCCCAAAACCCCGGTACCGAGCGCCATGACGATGACGAAAAACACGACTTCCGGCCAGACAGACCAAACCTCCACGCCTTCTCTTGCCACACTTCTGAAAAAACGTCCCGCACGCGATGTGAACGCCCTTCTTGCCGACATCGCCGCACTGGCGGGACAGGCGAAAAATCCCAACGCGGCCGAAAAGGCCCTGTCCTAGTGCAAGATCGCCGCCAAAAGAAAACTCGACGCCACTCATCGCTGCCTACTCGACTTTTATACGGCCAACGCATGGATCTGCCTGCATCACGAAAAAAAGAACGCTTCCAACATGGCATGGTAACAGCCCGAAATCGAAAGGGCGATATACCACTTGCGCGAAGCCGTGGACGATCCCGCTTTCTTTTTTCGACGAACTCTTGCGCTGCCGGATCCTGACGCTTCTGGGCAACCAGACGGCTATATGGGTGACTTCATTCACGCCATCGAGTACTGGGACCGCGCCATCGAAACGGATACCAGCTTCGGCATAGCGCTCGGCAACCGCGGCAAGGCCATTGCCGAATATGCCGACCTGATGGCCGACGACACGTTAAAACCGGTTTTTCTCGGCACGGCGACAGACAATCTCGCCGCCGCGACCGACGACGACGCACGCGATTACGGCGATGCGCAGGGCAGAGAATATTTCCATGCCGAACTGGAAAAAATCGAGGCCCCCCTTCCGGACACCGACAGCGATACCGCCATCACCTGCGGAATTTTTCCCCGGATGGACAAACCCGGCAAAAACAAGGAATTCCGGAAATGGTGCCTTTCGGAAAAACTGTACCTGAATCCCTATAACGACCTGTGCTGTGCCAACGCCGCCTACGACATCATGGAACAGCCTGTATCCGGCACGTCGCCGCTGCGCATCATGCCTCCCGCCATCCGGTTTATATCCCAAATACGTCATGAATACGTCGCCATCCGCCATCTGTATCATGAAGCGCTATCCTCCAAAGCCCTGCAAACCCGCAGGGATATGAACGCGGAAACCGACCGGAAAGGCTGGTCGCTCGCAGTTGAAACGCTCAAACTCGCCTACCGCTCGGTCTGGTCACTGTTGCCGAGAATCGCCCTGACCGTCAATCTCTATTTCGCCCTGGAGCTGCCGGAAGCGAAAACTGGCCTGAAAACCGTCTGGTACAAAAACGGCAACCCGACCAAAGGACTGGCCGATGCGTTTGCCGGTTCCACGAACTGGCCCCTGCGCTGCCTGTTCTGGCTGTTGCGCGCACGCCCTCCCGAACGGCTCCTGCCGTCCATTGACCTGCACAGTCCCCTGTTGAAAACCATTGCTGAAACGCTCGGACACCGTTATCTGCGCATCGTCAAACTCGACTCCCCGTCCGGCCAGATCGTTGACAGCACCCTTTCCCGCCGGACACTGGAACATGCCACACTCAGGGCATTGCTGCTCGCCCGTGCAGCCATCGTCTATCTGACGCAGGCCATCTCCATTGAGGAAGCGCACAAAAAAGACCTTGAAAAAACCGGGACGCCAGCGATATTTACCCTGACATTCCCGCATCACCCCATCAGGGCGATTGCATGATGAAATTGGCTTAAAATCGGAATAATCTATTGTTTTTCTTTTGAAAAACCGCTTGA
>CAZRQR010000032.1:0-16586 GCA_964602435.1 uncultured Oxalobacter sp. | reverse complement strand
CATGAATCATGAAGACGCAGTGTCTTCCCTTTCTAATGTCGGTTTCTTTTTTCATAGACCAAAGTATAATGATGCTCATGAAACGAGTGCAAGCTTTCAAATTCCAGTGAAGACCAGATGCTCAGCAGGAGCGTGAAATGAGGCGCTTCGCTGGCGCGTGTCGTTTCATACCACCATGGTAGCCGTTTCATCCCACTATTTTAAACAACGGTCGGGAAAACCACGCCTTATATCCACGACCTGAAGAACTGGGCTTTACGGCGCACTAGGTAATAGTAAAATTCATGTTATCTCTTTTTCCAGCGCTTGCAAGCACGCAAGTAAACAAATCGTTCATTTCTTCAATATTACATGGTTGCGTCCCGCTTCAAAAGGGTTGGCCATATTCGGTCCATCCCGGCAAATGACATGGCAGGATCAACCGGCAAAAAAACGATCTGTCTTCATTCAGTCGGAAGTGAAGGCAATTTTTCCTTTCAGCACCCAGGCTCGCGGATTATGGGAAAAACCGATTTGCGGATAATATTCATTCGCTTTGGGTGCCGCTAGAAGGACGATTTTGCATGTCGGCTCAAGGCGTGCCTGCGTTTCCCTGACAAGCTGCCTGCCGATGCCTTTTTTCTGGTAGGCAGCATCCACCGCAAGGTCGGACAGATAAGTGACATAGCCGAAATCGGAAAAACTGCGCGCGATACCGATCAGTTTGCCGTTGTCCCATGCGGTAATGACAAGATTGGCGCAATCGCGCATTTTCTCGAAAATGTCCGGCCTGTCCAGCGGGCGCCTTTCACCCAGTGTCGAGCGCCGGTAAAGATCGATCATTTCATCAACGGTGTAATAAGCATTGTCTTTGTATTCGATATTCATTTCCGTATTGTCCTGAGAAAATCGTTTAAAACCCGTACGCAATACGCGGCGTTACAGGATCGTCCGGTCATGATAAAGTATGGTAGGTTCATTGCACAGTTATCTTCAAAACATGGTCATGAAGGCAACACTTCGGAAATTCCGCTATGTAAAACAGATAACGAAAATCAGGGAACGGCATCCATCCGGTATTTCTTCCCCGGATGTGGCATGAAAAACGGCTGACGGGACAGATGACCTGTCCGGCACGGTGACTGAGGCGGATGGCGATGCGTGAAACGGAATGGCAAGCCAGTAAAAAACGACATCTCCCCGGGACGGTATATACGGATTTCAATGAAGTGACGAGAGAACGCTCAATATGTCTGCCGCCTTTTCGGGACTGATTCCCTTGAACCGGAGATATGTCAGCGCATAGCTTTCCCCTATCTTGTCGCGCATCTCAAGGACCTCCGCAACGACATTGCATCATTTCAAATCCGTGAAAGAGCCGACGGCGATTTTTTCGCGGCAACAGTCGGCATTTTCCAGCATTGCCGATAAAATGCTGGATATCGTCTTTTCCTGAAGAGGCACGATGCCAGTGACTGAAAAAACAATGAAGGATCCGGCACAGACCGTTATGCCGATGGCACCGCTGAACGGACTGGCGCCATTGCTCGCGCCACATATCCATACGATGATACTGGGCAGTTTTCCGGGCAGGGAGTCACTGGCGGCCCGGCAGTATTATGCCCATCCGCGCAACCAGTTCTGGAAACTGCTGTCGGCTGTACTGGCTGACGATCTGGTGTCCCTGCCCTATGAAAAAAGGCTGGATCGCCTGCTGGGGCATGGTATCGGCTTGTGGGATGTGATCACCATGTGCGAGCGTATCGGCAGTCTCGATGCACGGATCAGGAACGCGGTGGCCAACGATTTCACACTGTTGAAAAAAACATGTCCCCGTTTGGAAAAAATCTATTTCAACGGCAAGGTTGCCGGCGCATACGCCAAAAGACTGGAAGCGGCGGGTTACCGGACGGTGTTGCTCCCCTCTTCGTCTCCTGCCTATGCCAGCCGTTCTTTCGAGGACAAGCTGGTTCTGTGGAAACGCATTCTGGAGTGAGGTTTCAAAAAGCGGCAACCGTCTGTGGCCACGCAAGCATGGAACAGGCCGTTCCCGTTTGGAAAAACATGTTTTCGGCGGTATGATTTTATCCCATGAAAATGGGCAAATCCAATTTCAACTTTCAGGAGACATATCATGAAACTGGTTCGTTACGGCAGACCCGGCAAGGAAAAACCCGGTCTGATCGATGCAGATGGAAAACTCCGCGATCTGTCGGGAAAGATAGATGATTTCACGGCCGATCAGCTTTCCGACAAGGCACTGGCCAGACTCGCCAGGCTGAAAACTGACAAACTGCCGCTGGTGCCGGGACGGCCCCGTCTGGGTGTGCCGGTCGCACATGTCGGCAAATACATCGCGATCGGCATCAACTACATCGAACATGCCGCAGAAGCCAAGATGCGCATTCCCCGTGAACCGATCGTTTTCATGAAAGCGGTGACCTGCCTGTGTGGCGCCAACGACAACATCATCCTGCCGAAGGATTCGAAAAAGTCGGACTGGGAAATCGAGCTCGGCGTCATCATCGGCAAAAAAGCCCAGTATGTCAGCGAGGAAGAGGCGCTCGATTATGTGGCCGGATATTGCGTTGCCAACGACCTGTCCGAGCGTGAATTCCAGATCGAGCGCGGCACCCAGTGGGACAAGGGCAAAGGATGCGATACGTTCGGGCCGATCGGTCCCTGGCTGGTCACGCGCGATGAAATTCCCGATCCGCAGAACTTGGAAGTCTGGCTGGATGTCAACGGCGAACGGATGCAGCACGGCAACACGAAGACGATGATTTTCACTGTGGCGAAAATCGTCAGTTATCTTTCGCATTTCATGACACTTCTGCCGGGAGATGTCATTGCGACCGGTACCCCGCCGGGTGTCGGACTGGCGCGCAATCCACAGGTATTCCTGAAACCGGGCGATATCGTCGTTGCCGGCGTCGAGAAACTGGGGGAACAACGCCAGAAAGTCGTGGCCTGGCCAGGCAGGAAATAAACATATCCTTTCCGGAAAAACCGCCGCAACTGCCGGACGGCGGTTTTTCCCCTTTCCTCATTGCGGTTTGACAAATCGTCCCTCATGAAAGAGGTTTATGTTTACCTGTAACCTATCTTTCCGGCACGAACAGAGAAACGGGGTTCCTGTTATGTCAGTCCATGTCCAGACGAATACCGGCCGCCGTCCTGTCCATGAAGCGATGAATATTCCCGTCGAAAACGTGAGTTTTCTGGGAGAAGCGTCTGCGCCGATCCGGCAGAAGGCCGTTTTGTCCGGGAATACAACCCGAATGCCTCACCAGACGGAAGTGAATGGAACCATGTCGATCCGTTCGCATGGAATCATTTCGGCAAAAACGCCAGCCGGTATCATCCGCACAATACGCCTCTTTCGCTGATGATGAATCATGAATATTACGAGCACAGCCATACCCGAGAACGGTATATCTGACCGGCCGCAGAAAACAGCATATACCTCTCCGGAACATACCGGAGGCGCATCGCACTTGCGAAGGAAACTCCTGTATACGAAAACACCATCCATCGACCGCCGGTGTACTCTGTCGGCCCGGGTTTCAAGACTGTCCTGCCCGTATCGGGAAGGACGGCATTTTCATGTTTTTGCCGGTTTCCGGAAGTTCTCTCTCCGGTTTTTTCCGAACAGGCAAAACGGTACTGTCCGGCAGAAACGGGCCTGTATCGGAAAAATTCGTCTCTGAAATACGGACTTCGTATGATTCCGCCGGTGTCATCATACCGGTACAGCGCGGTATGCATTGAAAACGTGTATATGGCACCCGCAGGAATGATATGGCCATTACCGGCATGACCACCCTGAACATTGCGTATCCGTGACGGTATAGATGTACGGCACGGGAATGTACAGGCATTCCGGCGGACAAACCGGTGACACGGCCTGTCGTCGGTACTGTGCCGTTTCTTCCCTGTATTGCGTACACCATGCACTGAGCCTGCCATGACCGCAGACTACCATGCATATGGTCTGAAACTATGGCGTTCCGTTTCCGGCTTCCGCCATTTCTCTCGCTGCCGCTGTCGGCGGAACGATCATGATGTCACAATCGGTTTCATAGATGGCGTTGCGCGACGTACTGCCCAGAATGAATTCCTCGAAACGGTTACGCCCCAGTTTTCCCATGACCAGCAGATCGGGCTTTTTCGATTCCACATGCTCGCGGATGACCGAATGAGGAATGCCGAACTGGATAACCGATGTCACATGATGCGGCGTCTGGAGTCTTGCGATGAACGACTGCATTTCGGCACCTGCCTTCAGACGGACGTCGGAACGGAACTCATGCAACAGGCCCTGCGACACGTTGGCATAGCGCATGATGCCTTCATTGGGCACTTCATAAGCATGGACGAGAACGATTTCAGTATCCGGTGTCGCCAAGGAAAGTGCCTGTTTCGCCTGATAATACGATATATCCGAAAAGTCGATGGCAATCATGATCCTGTTATAGGGACGCTTCGGCTCCTTGCGGACAACGAGTAACGGCACCGGACTGACCTGAAGCAGTCTGCTGGGCAGGTTTCCCAGAAAATCGTGGCTTTTCGGGCTGTCTCCGTGGGCACCGATGACGAGCAGCACGGTCTTGCGCGCTGCGATTTCCTGCGTGATTTCGGCGAGTGGCTTGCCGAAACGGATCAGTACGTCGCAACGGATACGGTACTGGTTTTCAAGACGTGCGGCGACGTTGGCCAATTCATTCGACACCCCTTCGCGAATCACATTTTCAGCGGTTTTTGACGAGCTGTCCAGGGCGCGGGTAAGCATGTCGATGACGGAAAGATCCTGAACATTGATAATGTCCAGCTGCGGTTTTTCCAGCTGGCGGCACAGCATGGCTGCCCGGTTTTCCGCCATTGTGGCACATGCGGACATATCGGTTGCCACCATGATACTGTCTGTTTTTTTCATGATGTTTCTCCTTCTGCTCAATGGCTTGGTGATTTGCCTTGCTTTCCGATTATTTTATATCTTAATATCTTAACCGCCGTGATTTCATCCCGGAAAGCGGATTTTCGGCAAAGTTGTCCCGTTTATTTCACATTTTCCACATATCGCGGCTTTTTTTCGTTTGAAACCGGCGTGATCCGGAACCTGTAAAAGTCAGAAATCAGGCCTGCCATTCCGTCTGGACAGCCAGCGTTCCACGGCCTTGTCAAATTCGATGGACAGAAAGCCGGCCATTCCCATCGCAAGAATGATGCTCCAGTCCCCTGCACTGACGGGTGCTGTATCGAATATCTTCTGAAACCAGGGGACATAGGTGTACACCAGTTGCAGGACGACAAGAATGCCAATGGCCGGGTATATGATCCGGTTGCCGGAGAATATCCTCCGTGCCAAGGATGACGCCCTGAGAAACCGGCAGTTGAACAGATAGGCGATCTGGCCGACGACGATAGTGGCGGCGACGACTGTCTAGGCATAATAGAGACTTTTCCCGTTTTTCAGTTCCCAGTTGAACAGCAGCAATGCGGCCAGCATGAGGATGAAAGAAGTGAAGACGATACGCCAGACCATGAAAAGGGTCAGTGGTGGAGCATCGGGATCACGCGACGGGCGATCCATGACATTGGCTTCCGGACGCCCGAAGGTCAACGCCAGACAGAGCGTCGTCGCTATGACCATATTGATCCAGAGAATCTGCCTGGAAGTCAGCGGCAAGGCAAGATCCAGCAGAACGGCGGCGACCACGACCAGCGACAGCCCTCCATTTGTCGGCAACAGGAAAAGGATTTCTTTCCGAAGGTTGTCATAAATGCAGCGTCCCTCCCTGACTGCGCCTGCAATGGTGCTGAAATTGTCGTCTGCCAGCACGATGCTGGCCGCTTTCCTGGCCGCTTCGGTTCCCTTGACTCCCATCGCCAGTCCGACGTCGGCACGTTTCAGGGCAGGTGCATCGTTGACGCCGTCTCCGGTCATGGCGGTGATTTCCCCGTTTGCCTGAAGCGCCTGGACAAGCCGAAGTTTGTCTTCCGAACTGGTACGTGCGAAGATATCCGCTTCCCCGACAGTGCGCCTCAGGGTTTCTTCATCCATTTTTTCCAGTTCGGCTCCGATAACGGCTAGCCTTCCGACACCGATGTTCAGGCGTTCGCCGACGGCGCGCGCCGTCTCCACATGGTCTCCCGTGATCATTTTGACGGCAATGCCCGCGTGATGGCACTGTTCGACAGCCCGCAGTGATTCATCCCTCGGAGGGTCGATGATACCGAACAGGCCCAGCATGACAAGATCACTTCCGGCATCGGAAAATCCTGTTTCCACCGTGTCGTCCGGCATTTTTTCATGGCGACGGCCAGCGTTCTCTGCCCTTTCGAGGCCGTTTCTCGGATATGGCGGTACCAGTACGTCCTGTCTATCGGCCGTTGCCCGTTTCCGGTCCGTTCGTCCGAACACCTGTCGATCACCGTTTCGGGAGCGCTCTTGACGAACAGGTATTTGTGCCCTTCGTCATCACTGTTCAGCGTCACCATGAAACGGTGTTCCGATTCGAAAGGGATCGAGGAGAGGCGGTATTGACGGTCGCGCAACTCATCCGGTCCGATTCCCGCTTTCATTCCGAGCGTCAGCAGCGCACCTTTTGTCGGATCGCCGACCACTGTCCAGCGGCCCTCTTTTTCCTGCATGACGGCATCGTTGCAGAGTACGGCTGTATGGACCGCCTCTTCCAGTTCCGGCCAGACGGACGGTTCAACCATATGATGATCCAGCAGGAATCTGCCCTCGGGTGAATATCCCGTTCCGGTGACTTCGAATGTTCTGCTTGACGTGACGATAGTCTGGACCGTCATTTCGTTTCTGGTCAGCTTCCCTGTTTTGTTGGAACAGATGACGGTGATGGCCACCAGTGTTTCGACGGCCGGCAATTTTCTTACGATGGCGTTCAGGCGCGCCATGCGCTGTACGCCGAGCGCCAGTGTAATGGTCATGACAGCAGGCAGTCCTTCCGGAATGGCGGAAACGGCCAGCGCCACACACATCAGGAACATGTCTGCCATGTCGTAGCCGTAAATGACGGTTCCTGCAAGAAACGTGAATACGGTGACGACCAGTATACCGACTGTCAGCCAGCAGCTGAAAACGGCAATCTGCCGCAACAGTGGCGTCGTGACTTCCCCGATATCGCCGATCATTCTGCCGATACGGCCGAATTCGGTCGCATCGCCGATGGCCACGACGACGCCCAATGCATTGCCCTGAGTGACCAGCGTACCGGAATAGGCCATGTCGTACCGATCGCCCAAAGGGGTATCGGCCGGAACGGTTCCGGCATGTTTGGAAACAGGATGCGATTCTCCCGTCAGGGCGAATTCATCTATTGCAAGGCTGTTTCCTTCGATTAACTGGATATCGACGGGAATGCGGTTGCTTGATGCGAATACGGCGATGTCGCCGGGAACGATTTCCTCGCCCGAAATGGACATTCGCTGTCCGTTTCTGATGACGGTGGCTTCCAGCGAAAGCATTTTGCAGATGGCATCTAGGGCACTTTCCGCTTTTCCTTCCTGAATGAAACCGATGACGGCATTGATCAGCACCACGCCGGCAATGACGCCGGTATCGACCCAGTGGCCGAGCATGCCGGTTATCGCGGCGGATATCAGCAGGACATAGATCAGGACATTGTTGAACTGGAGAAAAAACGGACAACGACGCCGCTGGATCTGGCCACCGAAAGCACGTTCAGGCCGAATCTGTGGAGACGTTTTTCCGTTTCGTCACCGGAAAGGCCGCTCTTTCCAGTCTCAAAACGAGACATGACCTGATCGGCCGACATGGCATGCCATGGAACAGGTTCTTGGAACCGTCCGTATTTCACGGTGATGTTCTTGTCCAACTGTGTCGCTCCCTTACAGGCCGGCAGGGCCGGAAATTCCGGCCTGAGGACTTGTCGAAAACGATTATCCGGAATGCACTGACAGCATGAAGAGCCCCCGTCGGGTTTCGGATTGATCTTTGTCAAACGATATGACCCAAAAGATTGGGACAACGCCGTGTTTTGTCTCGATTCATGGCGGGCTATACCTTAAAATACGGAAAAATCCCGGGATATATTCATGGAGACCGTACAGAAAATACGGTTTTTTCTGACAGGAAAGGAGCGTTGGTGATAAACAGTATTCTTGTGATTTGTCTTGGCAATATCTGCCGCAGTCCCATGGCGGAAGGTCTTCTGAAAAAACGTTATCCCGACAGGAACATCGCTTCGGCCGGCTTGCGTGAAATCACGGTCGGCTGGTCCGCCGATCCGTTCGCGATCCGCGTCATGAAAGAAAACGGCATCGACATCAGCCACCACCGCGCTAGACTGCTGACGGCCGCCTTGCTGAAAAAAACCGAGCTAGTGTTGACGATGGAAGCGGAACAAAGCGATATCGTCCGGTACAGTTTCCCTAATTACACGGGAAAAATCATGAGGATCGGAGAATTCGGCAATTACGATGTTCCGGACCCTTATTCCAGAAACATCAATGCTTTCCATGAATCTTTCGATCTGATTTCAAGGGGAATCGACGAGATCGGCAAACGTGTGATCGAACCGGAAAATCCGGAACCGGACGCTTCATGAACAGCCGGACTGCCCTTACATGGAACATCCCGCCCGAAAACGCCAGCTTCTGAAAATGAAGCTGTATGCAACGGCATTGCTGGTCGCGATGGCGTGTCTTTTTGTCGTTTCCCGCTTTTGCGGCCATACCGGGATCTGGGAATGGATCGGCGCCTTTTCCGAAGCGGCCATGATCGGTGCGCTAGCCGACTGGTTCGCCGTCGTGGCCATTTTCCGCCATCCGTTGAAACTCCCTATTCCCCGCACCGCCATCATCGCCGAAAACAAGGACAGAATCGCCGAGAATCTGGCGGTTTTCATCCGGGACAATTTTCTTGCCAGAGAAACGATGACGGCCAAAATGCGGGACTGGGAACCGGCACAGCGTATGGCGACATGGCTGTCTTCCCGCGAAAAGGCGGATTTTCTGGCCGACAAGACAGTCCGTGTTCTGATGGGTGCGCTGGAGTTCGTCGATGACCAGCGTGTCGGAAAACTGTTGCGCAACGCGATTTACAAACAGCTGGAAGAACTGGATCTGGGCAGCCTGATCGGCCAACTGATGGATGTCCTGACGCATAACAACCAGCATCAGGCAATGCTGAACGTCGGATTACGGAGGATTTCTTCAGTGCTGGATGAACCCGGTACGCGAAAGCAGCTGGCGACCGTGATTATCGAGGTATCGCGCCGGGAATATCCCAAGCTGATCAGAATGCTCGGTCTGGTGATGGATACGGAAGAATTCGGCATGCGTGTGGCGGGCACTCTGGTGGAAAGCATGCAGGGCTGGTTGCATGATATCGGCCGCAATCCGGCACATCCCCGCCGCAAACAGTTCGATGAACTGGCAGACCGTTTCATCGGCCGTCTGAAAAGCGATCCCGAGTATCATGCCAGAATAGAAGGCTGGAAACGGCAGTTTCTGGGAACGCCGGTCGTCGCCGAATATTTCGAGATGCTGTGGGTGCGTTTCCGGCAGTGGATGCAGCAAGACGCAATGCACAGCGATTCCGAAATGAAGTACAGGCTGTCACGAACCTTTCGCCGCTTCGGACGCTGGATACTGGAAAATCCGGCCATGATCGAATCCATCAATGAGCAGATGGTCCAGATAACGGGCGCCATGTCGGAAGAAATCAGGGCGACGGTCAGCCAACATATCGTCTATACCGTCAGGAACTGGGACAGCCGGTTGATGGTCAGGGAGCTGGAACTGTCGATCGGAAAGGATCTCCAGTTCATCCGTATCAACGGCACGCTGGTCGGCGGTTTTATCGGTCTGCTGTTGCATGTCGTTGTTGTGTCTCTCCCGATGTGAAGCGTTTCTACCGCAAGATGGCTTTTCCCTTTTGCACTGTGTTACAGTATGGTTTTTCCGCCGGTTGTGGCGGATCGTCTCCTCGAAATCCTGTGGAAATGCGAAGAAAAGACCGCTAGGGCATTTCACGCTGCCTGTTCCGGAACAGGGCGACGGTATCCGAACGGTTTTTCCGCGAATGCCGTCCGTTCCGGAGAACGTTTCCAGACGATCGAATCCGTATCCCTGCAAACCGGTTCGATGGCGTTCCCCTCCTGCCTATCGTCATGAAGCGGCCGGAACCGTTTTCACCGGAATCCTGCCGGTTTCATAGACGCGGATTGGTATCTTTTGGTATCTCAGCCTCTCCGGTATCGCCTGCCGTGTCTTTTCCGGCTCCCTCACGGCTTTCCTGCTCCCGCCGCTTCCTGTTGGCATGCTGTGCCAGATTGGTGATTTGACATCCTCCCCCGCCAGAAGGTGGGAGATTCCTACGGAGTCAGAGCACAAGTGCCCTGATCTCTTCGGTGGGTTCCTGCTGCTGGCGGCCAATGCCACTCACTTCACAGGCCAGCCGGGCGTGCCACGCCCTTGGTTTTGTTTATTATAGAAGAGTTTAACACACCTTACAACAGCGCCTTATATCCTCTTCCTGAAGACCGAAGCTTTACGACGCACTAGGTAAACCGTGAAGATCGGAAAGAGCATCATGCCGAGTGCGGCCAGAATCACGGACATGATTTTTCCTGCCGGCGTGACCGCATAGATATTCGAGCCGACAGTGGTGACATCCATGGTCGCCACCAGAGTGCGGCTGAATAGCCGGTCACCATCGGATTGACCTTGTGCTCGACCACGAAAAAGATCATGCTGGCGAAATAGACGGTAGCGGCCAGCATGGTGACGTATGAAAGAAACCGGCTGGATGTCCTGCTTCGCGTCAGCCAGCCCACGACGATGGCCAGCGCATATCCTCCCCTGACCATCGGAATGAAACGGATCAGGTATGTCGTTTCGAGCGTGAAGGTGATATCGAAATATCCGATGATGTTCAGATACGGAACCGAAACGAGCAGAAACAGGAAGTGGGTCGCGACGTAATGTTTCCTGTTTTCCACAAGAAACAGCTCAAGAAGGAAAACAGAAAGGAAGAACTGACAGATCCACCACTGGATTTCCATATACAGCTGCTGGTTCAGGAACGAGACGTCGAAGGAGATGCTGACCAGTAGAAACAGGGACAGGACCAGAATGACGATATGCAGGAAATCGAGAATGCCTTGCCGGGCATACGAAAAGGGGGTGGAAAAACACATGACAGATATCCATTCGCAATCGTTTGGATATCCCGCATACGGTTTGTGCCGTTGCCGGGAAAGGGTACTGTCTTTTTAACGCAATGACGGAAAATGGTATTTGTGATTGCTCACAAATATCCCGCAAGGATGCGGTTTTCCGGCAAAAACCTGTATCCGCAGGCCGATACGCAGATTTTCAGCCGGAAGATGTCAGCGGTTCATGACGATCATCAGGACACCGGCCACACCGGGCAGGAGAACCATCATCCACTTGAGAAACCAGCGTGGAGCGTGCCGTGTGAACTTGGCACCTGCATATGCGCCGGTCATGAGTCCCAGCAGAACCTGTATGAACAGCATGAAATCCAGATAACCGGAAAGCAGATAACCGAAACCGCCGAAAGTAGCAATCGGCAGAATGATCAGCATGGTGGTTCCGACTGACTGGAAAAGCGGCATGGCGAAGAAAAGAAGAAGCGACAGCTGGATGAACTGCGCCGCTCCGAAACCGAACGTTCCGGACAAAAGGCCATTGCCGACTCCGGCAACGACGGCGAGTGTCCAGAACCGGCTGCCCCCGGTAACCGGCTTATGTCCCTCTTTCGTATGAAACAGGGGCAAATCCGGATATGTCAGGCGTGTATAAACGAGCACGGCGGACGCCACTAGCATACTGGCCGTGCAGTACTTCAGTTCGGCAGCGGGCAGAAGCGTCGATATTTTCGAGCCGATAAAGGCTCCGGCAGCGCCGGCGATGCCGACGGTCAGCCCGACCTTGACATTCAGGTTGCCCTCCCTGAAATGGCTGAATGCGCCAGCCAAGGTCGTGAAAATCATGGCGGCCAACGAAGTGCCGACGGCCGTATGGATCGGTATGCCGAATACCAGCGTCAGTACGGCGATGACGACTCCCGCACCGCCGGCCCCGACAAATCCGATCAGGGCACCCATCGCCAGCATGGTCAAAAAGACAAGCATAGTGTTTTCTGAAGATATTTTCCGTGTTTTCCGGTTTTGCGATACGGAATTCACCCGCCTGCACGTTCCCGTGACGGAAGGACAGCATAGAACGGATATCCTGCCCGATCAATATACAGGCTGTCCGGTCATTAACATGAGCGTAATGATGAACATTGCCGCAAAACGCCTGTATGGCAAAAGAAACGCATTGTAGCGCTTTTGCGACCGAAAATGCGTACGAACGCTTTTGTCCGCAGGTATGCCGGCCTGACCGGAAAACGGCATGCCGGCCCGTATGCGCCATGACGGCTGTTCATGGCCGGACAGGCCATCCGGTTTACAGACAGTCCGGATATCCTGACGGGTGAATACCCTGGCCGGACGGGATACCGGTACCGGCAGGAAACATCCTGTAATGCCGTCCGTTCAAAAAACGTGTCTGAACGAGATTCCGTCCCGGTCATGATTCTTGACCTCGTACAGCGCCTCGTCCGCCAGCCGGAAAAGCCTGTTCAGGGTGGTACCCGAACGGATGCAGACGCCACCAATACTGAGTGTGATATCCAGTGGAATGCCGTGATGGCGGAATGTTCCGATTTTTCTTCTGAGAATGTCCAGCCTGTCCCGCATGATCTTTTCATCGGCCGATCCCCTGACGAAAACGACGAATTCATCGCCGCCCCAACGGCACAGGATATCTTCCGAGCGGAAAACCTGTTTCATGGATTGCCCCATGAAGTGCAATACATCGTCCCCTGTCAGGTGGCCGTACCGGTCGTTGATACTCTTGAAGTGATCGATATCGATCAGCAGGAAGGTATGCCCTGTACCCGGCAAAACGGTATGAAGATGGTCGCGTACCTGTTTTTCCGTCGTGAAACGGTTCATCAGTCCGGTCAGTTTGTCGTGCTGGTTGTGGAACAGCAGCTTGCGGTTCGTTTCTTCCATCCGTTTGGCATAAGTGACATCCTGTGCACACAAAAACAGGAACGGCGAACCGGTGCCGTTTTCCGGATCGACGATCATGGTGGATGTGATGGCGATCGTATGGCGGTCGTTGTCGTAATCAACCGTCCAGCTGGTACGGCAGACACCGCCTTCCTCCGCGATTTTCGCCATCAGGGAATCGACATGGAAACAGCGGCGATAGTTTACCCTTTCTTCCGGAACCACCAGATTTTCGGCAAACCAGAGGATCTGTTCATCAAAATCGTTTTTGCAGACGATGCGGTCATTATGGGTGTATGTCGTGCAATAATGGGTCTTCGTGTCGACAATGGTGAAATTCTCGCACATGTTTTCCACGATGAAACGGATTCCTTCCTCTTTCAGCCTCAGATCGCGTGTACTTTCCAGACGCTGCTTCATCTCTTCCGTCATGTCTTGTACGGCGAAAATGTATCCGGCGCCGTCCGGATGTGCAATGACGACCATTTTCCGGTAAAGCGTTGTTCCGGCTACCGTCAGCTGGCGGTAGAAAACGACGGTCTTCCCGTTTTCTTTCATCATGCGTGCAATATGTTCCGGCCGCGTTTCACCGACGAGTTTTTCCCTGTCTTCCGGCAGGATGCTTTCCAAATACGTGCGGCAGGCTGCATCGCCCAATTCACCGTTATCCGGATATTGCGAATCGACAGAAGGTTTCGCAAGAACCTTGCGATACTGGTTTTTTCCGTAATCGACGAGATAGACTATCTCGTAATCGGCCAGTACCAGCGCTTTCAGCAAATCATCCATATCCGACAGCAAGTGTAAGTCCGACAGAACGGCCGTAGTGGCCGTTTTCCGGAAACGGCACACGGCATCCCGCAAAACGGCAAAACCGGCCACATCCTGTTTCCGGATACATTGTAGTGGTTTTTATGATTGCCTGACAGCAATGTTTCAGCCGGACACCGAAAAACGTTTCCGGTTTCTCTCCCGGCATATTCTCAGTGATCGGCCGAAACCGGCGGATGCGGATTTTTGGTAGGAAGCTTGCCACTGTCGGGTCTGACATGGATGAAAATGGCTGTGGAAATGGCTGCCAGAAAACCCAGACACAAATATGTTTTGGCAAAGGCAGAAACGACATCATGCGCCTGCGAAAGCGAGCCAACACCAGTGAATTCTCCCAGTATGGCCGCGGCGATCGCCACTCCCATGCTCATGGACAGCTGCATGATGGCTGCCAGCAAACTATTGCCGCTACTGGCCTGTTCATCCGACAGATCGACGAGCGTCACGGTATTCATGGCTGAAAACTGGGTGGAATTGATGACGCCGAAAACGGCAAAAACCAGTATCATGAGCCAGTGGTTCGTTTCCTTGTTGATGGTGGAAAACAGGGCGATCATCAATCCGAGCAGCAGTGTGTTGACTGTCAGGATCGCCCGGAACCCGAAACGGTTGACCAGACGGGTGACAACATTTTTGGCGGCGATGGCGCCGATGGTCATCGGTATCATCGACAGTCCAGCCTTCATGGGCGAGTATCCCAGCCCGATCTGCAACAGCAGCGGCGTCAGAAAAGGCATGGCGCCATTACCAAGCCGGGCGAACAGATTGCCCAGTATGCCCACCGCGAAATTCCGCACCCTGAAGAGATCTGGCGAAAACAGCGGCCGGGAAATACGGCGCGCGTACAGGACGTAACCGGCCAGACAGACGATACCCAGAATCATCAGAAGTATCATCGGTGCATAAGCCAGATGCAGTTCTCCGATACCTTCCAGCCCCAGCGTGATTGTCAGCATGAAGGTTCCAAAAAGAATGAATCCGGTCTTGTCGAACGGATACAGTTCCCCTCCACGCGCCAGTTCCGGCATGTATTTCAGGGTAGCGAGAATGCCGATGATGCCGACCGGTATGTTGATGAAGAAAATCCAGTGCCAGGAAGCGTACTCGACCAGAAAACCGCCCAGCGTCGGACCGACCAGAGGACCTATCAGGCCGGGAATGGTGATGAAACTCAAGACAGTGACCAGCTGTTCGCGCGGATAGGCGCGCAAAACGATCAGACGGCCGACCGGCACCATCAGCGCTCCGCCGATACCCTGTGCGATACGACAGGCAACGATGATTTCCAGCGTCGGAGACAACCCGCAAGCCAGCGAACCGGACGTGAACAGGGCAATGGCGAAAAGAAACACCCGCTTGATGCCGAATCTGTCCGCCAGCCAGCCTGAAACGGGGATGATGAGCGCCACAGTCAGCATATAGGCAATGACGACGCTCTGCATCTGGAGTGGATGGGTATCCAGATCTTTCGCCATGGTCGGCAGGGCTGTATTCAGAATGGTGCCGTCGAGCATTTGCATGAAAAAAGCGACGGCAACGACCCACGGCAGGATTTTCGCCGTTTTCGGATCAAGCGCCGGATTGTCTGCCATGGTCCTCCTTTGAAATACCCGTTTTTCCCGCAAGAATGCCACTTGCCGTTTTTTCGTGGATGATTCGAAAAATCAGCACGTGATCCGCTTTTTTGCAAACGGTTCGACAAAAACGGTACCACTTCGGGAATGATGGCCCGAAAAAAGTCTAGACGTTTTTCATTTTTTCCGTTTGTTCCATATCGAGAATCGTTTTCCCGATCAATAACGGCACAGGAACGAAACGGTTTACAGCATCTGTCCGGAAAACGGCATGGCAGAACCGGACAGGCCCGCTGGGAAAACGGAAACAGCCTAATGGCACGTTCCGTTTTCGGTGGCATTATCAGGAATACTGCGGGAACGCCTGTTTGTATTTGGCGATGCAGCTGGCGATGATTTCTTCTGCGCTCTTGTGATCCTTGATGGATTCGATGAAGGTCTTTTTGCCTTCCAGCGCCTTGTACACCGAAAAGAAATGGGACATTTCCTTCATGATGTGTTCAGGCAGTTCACTGATGTCGGCATAACTGTTGTAGGTCGGATCGCCATAGGGCAACGCGATGATTTTTTCATCCTTTTCGCCACCGTCTTCCATCATGATGACGCCGATGGGGAAACAACGGACCATGGAAAGCGGAACCAGTGTTTCGGAACACAGCAGCAGCACATCCAGAGGATCATGGTCGTCCGCATAGGTTTTCGGTATGAAACCGTAATTGGCCGGATAGTGGGTCGAAGTATAGAGAACGCGGTCCATCAACAGCATGCCGGTTTCCTTGTCAAGTTCGTATTTGACCTTGCAGCCCTTCGGGATTTCGATAATGGCGTAGAAATCCTGCGGCTTGACACGTTCGGAATCGATGTCGTGCCAGATATTCATGTTGCAACTCCTTTGTCGGGTTCTTCTGTAAGAAAACGGGACGGGATACGGCGATCCCGATGCAGACAGCCGGCGTTTTCCGTCCCTTCCATTCACGAATACGGCCGGTATCGACCGGCCGGCCAAAGCATTCCGGCCCAAAGCCAGCACACCCGTGTTCCTCATTCCGGGAGATGTCCAAAACCGCCCGTCTGAAAAGGGAAATTCTAACAGCTGCCATCTCTTTTTCAAACAGGAATC
>CAZRQR010000031.1:10900-16795 GCA_964602435.1 uncultured Oxalobacter sp. | reverse complement strand
TTTTCTTCCTATTTTCTGTCCCGAAAGCCGGCTTCACGCCGGCTTTTCCTTTTCCGGGTCGTTACGAAATTTTTTTTTTGTCATTTCTGGCTTTCTGTTTTTCAATTTTCTTCTCACGATTTGAAAACGGTTTTTTCCTTTCCCGCATTCTTATCCCTGTCGTATCGAAAGCATCCTGCCCTTTGGCAGCAGTCATCTGACAGAGGCCAATTCCGATTTTTCGGTTTCCTTTTTCCGGCAGGATTCTTTTTTCACACCGGAAAATGACCCAACAAATTATTCTTGCATGCCATTCATTCGCCTGCAGTACAGGCGCACCGCTTCACGTACAGGATTTTTCCGATCCGCTTCCGGTAACGTCCCATTTATTAACCTCCCGTTACAGGCGGGAAAAAGGCCACTTCGCATTCTTCCGTCAATTCCGTACCGGAATCGGCCATTTTCAGTTGGCAAGCCATTCGCAGCCCATTTTCCTTTCCAAGCACATCGCTCCAGAGAACTCCACGTTTCATCAGATATTGCCGAAGATCACCCACTGTTCTTATCTCTTCCGGTATATCAATCCATTCTTCCGAAATACCCAGCGCCTCACGCACCTTTGCAAAATAGCGCAATCTGATTTTCATGGATGGAAGAACTCGCTGAAAGGAAGGAATTTCACCCAGTCTCCTGTCTTGATTGTCCGACCGGGAGGATTGTCAATCAACCCATCTCCCCACACGATGGATGAGAGGACACCTGACCCCTGATTGGCAAACAGCTCGGCTTCTCCCTGTTCATTGAGTCTGGCACGCAAGAATTCGTTCCGCTCATCCGCCCTATCGTGCATGCTGGCGGCTCTGACCCTGACTGCTTTCGGTGTTACATCAGTCACCCCTTGCATTCGGAGAATATATGGCCGGACAAACAACAGAAAAGTCACATAACTGGATACCGGATTGCCAGGCAATCCGATAATGACGGCATTTCGCCGGATACCGGACGGACTATTGACTTCACCATACACAAGCGGTTTGCCGGGCTTGACAGCGATCTGCCAGAAATGCAGTTTTCCTTCCGCTTCAATCGCTGCCTTGACATGATCTTCCTCACCAACCGATACCCCACCGGACGTCAGAATCAGGTCATGCTCTTTCGCTGCTTCAGCCAACATCGAACACGTCATCTGGAAATTATCCGGAACGATACCGAAATCAGATACATCGCAACCGAAATCTTCCAGCAGGATTTTCAGGGTATACCGGTTGGAGTTGTATATCTTGCCCGGCAAAAGCGGCTCCCCCGGAAAAACCAGTTCATCTCCTGTCGACATCAGTGCGACTTTCGGTTTTCTGACAACCGGCAAATGCGCCAGTCCCACCGAAGCGGCGATACCGATATGCCGTGCTTGCAAACGGATTCCGGCATTCAATACAATATCGCCCTTTTTGACATCCTCTCCTGCCTGCCTGACGGATTCTCCTTTTACTGGCATACGTTCGAATTTCAGTCTGCTCCCGTCAACCAGACACCACTCCTGACGAATGACCGTATCGGCACCATCCGGCAATGGCGCGCCCGTAAAAATCCGGGCCGCCTCGCCGGAACCGAGTCCGGTTCCAGAATGACCCGCCGGAATTCTCTGCCGGATAACCAACTCCGTTTCCGGACCGGTTACATCACTGAACCGGAAAGCATATCCGTCCATGGCTGAATTGTCCGTATTGGGAACAGTTACATCCGAATACTGGCTTTCAGCCAGAACGCGACCGTTCGCCTGCAAAAGGGTTACCGTTTCCACCTCATTCACTGGAAAAACATTTTCAAGCAAACGGGAAAGTGCTTCATCAGCTGTCAGCATGTTTTTTCCTATTCACAAGTTGCCTCGACAATACCGCCCAACTCTGAAAACCGGTTCAGAGTCCTGTCCTTTCGGCAATGAATTTCTTGACTTCTTCGTCATTGATCGGCATCACAGTGAAGCGTTGCGGCAATTCCTCGATTTTTTCGAAACCGACCGGTCTTGCGGCGTTTCTGCCCAGCGCCTCGACAATCGTTTCATTGAATTTGGCCGCTTGTGCCGTTTCCAGCACAATCATGGTGACGCCTTTTTGCTGATGTTCACGTGCAACCTTGATGCCGTCCGCAGTATGTGGATCGATCGTGATACCATATTCTCTCTGGACAAAACGGATTGTTTTGATACGATCCGCATGAGTGGACTTGCCTGACTCGAAACCGTAATTTTTCACTTGCCGGAATTCATTTCCGTCGCTTCCATCCCGACCGGACAAGTCGAAAAATCCTTTCGTTTCGATTTGCCTGAAAAGACGGCTGACCCGTTCACTGTCATTGCCGAGCAGATCATATACAAAGCGTTCGAAATTGGATGCTTTCGAGATATCCATTGAAGGACTGCTCGTATGCCATGTTTCTTCCGATTTCCGGACACGATAAATACCCGTCCGGAAAAACTCGTCCAGCACGTCATTTTCATTCGTCGCGACAACTAGGCGGTCTATCGGCAGTCCCATCATGCGGGCAATATGTCCCGCACAAATATTGCCGAAATTGCCCGACGGTACCGTAAACGATACTTTTTCCTCATTGTCAGTCGTCGCCATCAGGTACGCCCTGAAATAATAGACGACCTGAGCGACAACACGGGCCCAGTTGATAGAATTGACCGTCCCGATTTTCTGCCGTGCCTTGTATTCCAGATCGTTGGAAACCGCCTTCACAATATCCTGACAATCATCGAAAACACCTTCAATAGCGATGTTGAAAATATTCGGATCCTGCAAGCTAAACATCTGCGCTGTCTGGAAAGCGCTCATTTTCCGGTACGGTGACAGCATGAACACACGAATACCCTTTTTGCCTCTCATGGCATATTCGGCCGCACTGCCGGTATCACCGGATGTCGCGCCCAGTATATTGAGTTCGGCATGCTGCCGTTTCAATTCATACTCGAAAAAATTGCCGAGCAACTGCATGGCCATATCCTTGAAAGCCAGCGTAGGCCCATTCGACAGTCCCAGCAACATCAGTTTCCGACCATCCTTCTCTTCCAGCAAACGCAATGGTGTGATAGCATCCAATGTATCATCGCTTCTGACATTCCTGTACACTTCAGGCGTATAGGTCTTTTCGGTCAGCATTTTCAGGTCTTTTTCCGGAATGTCGTCTGCAAACTTTCCGAGAACTTCAAAAGCCAGTTCCGCATAGGACAGGGAACGCCATCTGTCCAGCTCCTGCTCGGTTACAACCGGATAGGATTCCGGCATATAAAGACCACCATCAGGCGCCAGACCTTCCAGCAGAATCTGTGAAAAGGAACGTTTTGAACCGTTTTTATCCCTGGAGCGGGTAGATACATATTGCATACAGACATCTCGACAATTCAGCAATTGGACACAACCGGAAAAACGCCCGCTTATACGAAATCGACAACGCTATCCGGTCCAGCAAGACTTAGCATTGTAACCAAATTCCGTTTCAATAGACATTTATCGAATAAAATTGCATGTTTCCAAACGATAGTCCAACCAGAAAGTTCAAAAAGTAATATCCTATTTCCATTCACCGTTTTTTGGATACGACATCATGTCTCCTAAAGTCGCCATTGCCCAAATCAACAGTACTGTCGGCGATCTGCCCGGTAACCGGGAACGTATTGCGCAATTCGCACGCCAGGCCACTTCTCTGGGAGCCGATATTGTGCTCACACCGGAACTGTCGCTGACAGGTTACCCACCCGAAGATCTTTTGCTTCAGCACAGTTTTCATTCGGCGACACAACTTGAGCTGGATAGACTGAAAAACGAACTAGCGGATCTGGACAACGTCCACGTTCTTGTCGGCCATCATTGCATTCGCGATGGTCTTTGTTACAACGCCTGTTCCGTACTGGCAAACGGTTCCATTATCGGCACCTATTTCAAGCAGGAATTGCCGAATTACACTGTTTTCGACGAAAAACGTTATTTCACACCAGGACGTGAGCCACTGGTATTCGACATCAAGGGAACCCGGTTCGGCATAGCGATCTGTGAAGACATCTGGTTTTCTGAACCAGCGAAACGAACCCGTTCGGCCGGCGCCGAAGTCCTTCTGATCATGAACAGCTCTCCCTATCACATGGGAAAAATGCACCAGCGCCCGGTTATCGTCCGCCAGAATGTCATTCACCACGGAATGTCTGCCATTTATGCCAATCTGGTCGGCGGACAGGACGAGCTGATCTTCGATGGCTGTTCATTTGCCATGAATCGTGAGGGAAATGTCTGTGTCCAGCTGAAACAATGTGAAGAAGACATGGAAATCGTTTCTTTTGAAAACGGCAATCCCGTTAACGGACGCATGGAAAAACACCCGACTGTCGAACGGGAAGTCTATCGTGCCCTGGTATTGGGTGTGAAAGACTATGTCAACAAGAACGGATTTCCCGGGGTCATTATCGGGTTGTCCGGCGGAGTCGACTCGGCGCTGGTTCTGGCAATCGCCGTTGATGCGCTCGGCCCGAAAAAAGTCCGCGCTGTCATGATGCCTTCCCCCTACACCAGTGATATTTCGTGTATCGATGCGGCTGAAATGGCTGCCAGACTTGACGTCAGTTATGACGAAATCCCGATTTCGGACTGTTTCTCCTCGTTTCTGCAGACATTGGCCCCGCAATTTGCCAATCTTCCGGAAGATTCGACAGAAGAAAATCTTCAGGCCCGCATACGTGGCACGCTTCTGATGGCCCTGTCCAACAAATTCGGCTCCATCGTACTCACTACGGGTAACAAGAGTGAAATGGCTGTCGGATACTGTACCCTTTACGGTGACATGGCAGGTGGTTTTGCCGTCATCAAGGATATTTACAAAACGCTCGTTTACCGTCTCTGCCGCTATCGCAACACCCTCTCGGATGTCATTCCGGAACGAATGCTGACCCGTGCTCCGACTGCCGAACTAAAGCCCAACCAGTTCGACCAGGACACACTGCCGCCCTACGAGGTACTTGACGCAATCGTCAAAATGTTCATGGAAGAAAACAAGAGCGTCAATGAAATCGTCCGCAACGGCTACAGCCATATTGTGGTCGAACGGGTCGTACGGCTGATGAGAATCAATGAATACAAACGCCGGCAGGCACCTATCGGTATCCGGATCACTCCCCGGGGTTTCGGCCGTGACTGGAGATGTCCCATTACCTCGAAATTCCGCGATTGAAGACGAATCCAGAACTTCGACAAGAATCCCGACAAAGCTGTGACAAAAGTGTGACAGTAACTGCATTAAGTCTTAAAATCTGGACAGATACTGAAAATCCCCTACAACTGTCAGCCCACTTGCCATCTTATACGAGTTGTTGATTTTAAAAAAATTTATTCATACCATCACCGGAGTTTGCATGAAAAAAATAACCGCGATTATCAAACCCTTTAAACTGGATGAAGTACGCGAGGCTCTTTCCGATGCCAACATCAACGGCCTGACAGTCACCGAAGTCAAAGGGTTCGGCAGGCAGAAAGGCCATACCGAACTTTACCGCGGAGCCGAATACGTAGTCGACTTCCTGCCCAAAGTCAAAATTGAAGTCATTGTGGACGACAGTATGCTCGAACTGGCGACTGAAGCCATTATGAAATCAGCCAGAACCGGAAAAATCGGCGATGGCAAGATTTTCGTACAGAATATTGAACAGGTCATTCGTATCCGGACTGGCGAAACCGGTATCGATGCGATCTGATCATCAACACTGTACGCCTGAAAAGGATTGCGGAATCGGATTCAACCATCAAATCAAACAAAAAAGCAGCGGCGATCCGCTGCTTTTTTCAATCCAATTTTTTCTGAAAATATACGTATCCAGACACCCGGCATCCAGTGAAACATCGTTTTCAAACCTGTCAACAATGGTAAAAT
>CAZRQR010000031.1:0-10800 GCA_964602435.1 uncultured Oxalobacter sp. | reverse complement strand
GGAAATACCGGATTATTCCTTTTCGCTTTCTGCCACCAGTTTTCTGGCTTCTGCCTGCTGCTGCGGTGTCATGATCGCCAGCATGTTTTTTGCACCGGTCTGGGACATTTTATAGCCCTGCCCTCCCGACAGACTGTACCACTTGTATGCCTGTACCGGATCGGCTCTCATGCCAAGTCCCAGTTCATACATCCTGCCCAGCATGTATTGCGCACGGACATGTCCCTTTTCCGCAGCACGCTTCATCCACATGCCGCAAATCTGGTCGTCCTGTTCGATCGTAGTTCCGCTGCAATACATTTCAGCGATTTCCACCATCGAGTCCACATTGCCCTTTTCCGCTTCAGCGGTCAGCTTCGCCACTTTTTCCTGACCGGTCGTACAGCCGGCAAGAATACCGAGTAAAACCAGAAGAAAACCGACAGGAAGCGTTTTTTTCAAACAAGACAACATGAACCCCCCTCAATAGAAAAAGCTGATGAACCAGCGGACACTGACCAGTCGCAAAGTATATCGGGACAAGCCGTATTATTCTAGCTACTAACGTCCTTTCAGAAGCACGACGACCGCACCGGACCCGCCGTCCGCCGGTTTCGCCTGACAGAATGCGACGACATCCGCACGCTGGACCAGCCACTTGTGAACAAGTTTTTTCAATACCGGCTCATTATTGACGGAACCCAGCCCCTTGCCATGAACGATACGGACACACCGTATGCCCCGTATGGCCGCCTGCCGCAGAAATTCGACAATCATTTCCCTTGCCTCATCCCTACGCATCCCGTGCAGATCAAGCTGATCCTGAATGACCCAATGCCCTCTCCGCAGTTTGCGAACGACATCCGGGCCAATCCCGTTTTTCGCATAACTCAGTGCCTCATCGGTTTCCAGCAGACTTTCCACGCTGAATTCATCAGACAACGAGTCACGCAAGGCCTGCTTTTCATCGGCAATTCTCTGAACAGGAATTGGTTTAGGGGATGAAAAAACCAGTTCAATCCGGCCATGATTTTCAAGTGGCGTCACATCTCCGATACTGTTTAGAAACAGTTCCCGATCCGAAATGGCCTGCCTTTCAGCTTTCAGACGCGCTTCTTCCTGTTTTTTTCTGTCTTCATTGACTTTTTTCACCGCTTTTTTCAGCGTGCGAAAATCGGAAATTTTCTTGTACGACGAAACCATATTTTCAGCGCTCCGGCAATTGTTCTTCCAGATAACGCTGCACATCCAGTGCTGCCATACATCCGGAACCCGCACTGGTAATGGCCTGACGGTACGTATAATCCTGAACGTCTCCCGCGGCGAATACTCCCGGAACGCTGGTTGCTGTCGCCATACCGTCCTGTCCCATACGGGTTTTGATATATCCGTCCACCATATTGAGCTGCCCCTTGAAAATGGACGTATTCGGCTTGTGTCCGATGGCAATGAACACGCCATGAACGGCAATTTCTCCTGTACTGCCATCTTTTGTCGATTTGACGCGGAGTCCGGTCACCCCGGAACCATCTCCCAGAACCTCATCAACCACCGTATCGTACCGGATTTCGATCTTGCCATCCCGAACCCTTTCCATGAGACGCTGGACCAGAATAGGTTCAGCCCTGAACGTATCGCGACGATGGATCAATGTCACTTTCGAGGCAATATTGGACAGATAGATCGCTTCGTCAACTGCCGTATTGCCTCCACCGACAACTGCGACATCCTGACCACGATAAAAGAAACCGTCACATGTCGCACAACCGGATACACCCCTTCCGATATAGGCCTGCTCCGAAGGCAACCCCAGATATTGCGCCGAAGCTCCCGTTGCAATAATCAGTGCACGACAGGTGTATTCTCCCATATCACCGACCAAGCGGATCGGCCTGCCGGCCAGCTCGGCCGTATGGATGTGATCGAACATGATTTTTGTATCGAACCGTTCGGCATGCTCCAGAAAACGTTGCATCAGTTCCGATCCGGGAACACCGTTTCCATCACCCGGCCAATTCTCGACATCCGAAGCCGTCATCAGCTGCCCTCCCTGCTGCAATCCTGTGATCAGAAGCGGTTTCAGATTGGCCCGTGCGGTATAAATGGCCGCAGTGTATCCGGCGGGGCCGGAACCGAGAATGATAACGTCAGAATGTATGGAAGAAGTCGTCATAATGAATCACCCGAAAGAACCGGATATTGTCCTGAAAACCCGAATTAAACGAAAGGCCGGGAACGCGGTCAAATATTTTTATCCGTTCCACCAAAACTTGTTAAGATTATAGTCCAAAGTACCTGAACAAAAAGCCCGCTCTTCAGGAACCAGCTGTTTTCTGTCAAAAATCAGTCTCCTTGCTGCCGGACATTGGGTCTTTTTTCAAAGTCGCATACAATAATCGCGCTACATCGTCCGATCACATACTGAAGCAAAAGATTCTATCGTTACGGATTCATGAACAAAAACATTTCGAGCTATGACAGAAAAAAACAGGATCCACAACCTGTCACCCCAAGTCGGTCGGCCCGTCTGGTGAGGGAAGCGTGGTGGTTTGTCCTGATCGCCGTAACAGTCTATTTCTTCCTTATTCTCCTGACTTTCGACAAGGCCGATCCAGGTTGGTCGCATGCCAACCAAGTTGCCAGCATTTCCAATCTCGGCGGCAAAATCGGTGCATGGATATCCGATCTCCTGTTTTTTACATTCGGACTTTCCGCATGGTGGCTCATTCTGTGGATGGTATGTGCGATATGGACAGGTTATCGCCGGATCTCACGACTGCTCCTGCTCCAAGAGGAACCTGAACCGTCATGGCTACGCGACCGGATTCTCAAAAATGCCGGCTTCATCATTCTGCTTGTTTCCAGCGCCGGTGTCGAATACCTGCGCATGTACAACACAAAAGCCAGATTGCCCGGCATAGCCGGCGGCATTCTCGGCGAAACCGTCGGAAAAACGGCACAGCATTATTTCGGGTTTACCTGTGGTACGCTTCTGCTCGTTCTGTTATGTGCAGTGGGCTTCAGTCTTTTTCTCCAGATGTCTTGGCTTCAGCTTGTCGAACGCATCGGCGCTTTCATCGAAGGCATTTACTACTTCGGCAAACGGATTTACACCACTCGCGAAGATCGCAAAATCGGTCAGGTCGCAACAGTAAAGCGCGAAGAAACCATCAAGGAGGAAAAGGCGAAAGCGACCGAAGCGCCTCCCATGCGTATCGAACCGCAAGTCACGGATGTTCCCAAATCGGAACGGGCCGAAAAGGAAAGGCAGGTCGTGCTCTTCAACGATCTGCACGATTCCGAGCTGCCCCCCCTGTCTCTGCTGGATGCCGTTCCTGTGCAGCAGGAAACCGTCAGCGTGGAAACGCTGGAATTCACCAGTCGCCTGATCGAAAAGAAACTGTCGGATTTCGGTGTCAGCGTCCGTGTAGTAGCCGCTCATCCCGGCCCTGTCGTCACACGATATGAAATCGAGCCGGCAACTGGCGTCAAAGGCAGCACCATCGTCAATCTGGCCCGTGACCTAGCACGCTCGCTTTCACTGGTATCCATCCGTGTCATTGAAACCATCCCTGGCAAAAACTACATGGCGCTTGAATTGCCGAACGCCAAACGCCAAATCGTCCGGCTGACCGAAATCCTGAGTTCCAAAGTTTACAGTGACACCACCTCGAACCTGACGATTGCACTCGGCAAGGACATCGCGGGCAATCCTGTCGTGGCCGATTTGGCCAGAATGCCTCATCTGCTGATTGCGGGTACAACCGGTTCAGGCAAATCCGTCGGCATCAATGCGACCATCCTATCCCTGCTTTACAAGGCCGATCCCAATCAGGTCCGACTCATCCTGATCGATCCGAAAATGCTGGAGCTGTCGATTTACGAAGGTATCCCCCATCTCCTCGCTCCTGTTGTCACGGACATGAGACAGGCAGGTCATGCACTGAACTGGGCAGTGGCGGAAATGGAAAAACGCTACAAGCTCATGTCGCATCTGGGCGTCCGAAACCTGGCAGGCTACAACAACCGCATCGCCGAAGCCGAAAAGAAGGAAGAAAAAATACCGAATCCGTTTTCCATTACTCCGGACGCCCCCGAACCACTGGAAAAAATGCCCCAGATCGTCATCATCATTGACGAATTTGCCGATCTGATGATGGTTGTCGGAAAAAAAGTGGAAGAACTGATCGCCCGCATCGCCCAGAAAGCGCGCGCTGCCGGCATACACCTGATTCTGGCGACGCAACGTCCTTCCGTAGACGTCATTACCGGACTGATCAAGGCCAATATTCCGACCCGCATCGCATTTCAGGTCAGCAGCAAAATCGATTCGAGAACGATCCTGGACCAGATGGGAGCCGAAACATTGCTGGGACTGGGCGATATGCTTTACCTTCCACCGGGTACCGGCCTGCCGAATAGGGTGCATGGTGCATTCGTCTCGGACGACGAAGTCCACCGCGTCGTTTCATTCCTGAAAGAACATGGTGAAGCCAATTACATCGAAGGAATCCTAGAAGGCGGTATAGCAGAAGACGATGCCGCAGGCATCGGTGGAGAACATTCGGCCGACGGTGAAACAGATGCGCTTTACGATCAGGCTGTCGCCATTGTCCTGAAAAACCGGCGTGCCTCTATCTCGCTGGTTCAGCGTCATTTGCGCATCGGATACAACCGCGCGGCCCGTCTCCTTGAACAAATGGAAAAAAGCGGGCTTGTTTCCCCCATGCAAAGCAACGGCAACCGTGAGATTCTGGTACCCTCTGGCAATAATGACTGAAATTTCCGAACCCGTATCAGCCATTCAGGTCAAACCACTACCGAATTCCGACATCTGAAAAATATCATGCGATCATGTCTTCACAAAACCGCCCGCATACTGCTGCTGATCATGGCTCCTTTTCTGGCGCATGCGACAGCGCTGGACCAGCTGAAACATTTCTCGACCAATGCCCGTTCGGCAAAAGGCGAATTCAGCCAGGCACAAGTCAAATCAGGTGAAAAAATCCGGTTCACCAACGCCGCATCCGGAACATTTCTTTTTTCCCGGCCCGGCAAATTCATCTGGACCTACCACAAGCCCTATGAACAGGTATTGCAGGCAGACGGCACCCGCCTGTACATGTATGACAAGGATTTAAACCAAGTCACCATCAAAAAGCTGGGCGATGCCCTTGGTTCCAGCCCTGCGGCCATTCTTTTCGGCAGCAACGATCTCGAAAAAAGTTTCACCCTGAAGAACATTGATGCCCATAATGGCTATGAATGGGTTGAAGTCGTTCCGAAAACAAAAGACACCCCTTTCGAGAAAATCAATATCGGCATAAAAGACGGACTCCCGCAAGCCATGGAGTTATACGATTCACTCGGTCAGCTGACATTGATCAAATTCACGAAATTCACGAAAAATCCGCCTGTCAACGCCGGTACATTCCGGTTTGTCGCTCCCGAAGGCGCGGATGTTTTTGAAAACTGATACCGTACCGGTTTCCTAAAAAACCGGTTCCAGCCGTTTTTTATTCACTCAACCTCATGACATTGCGACATCATCCAATATTCCGGTAAAGTAGCACCACCGCTTCTGCCGCGATACCTTCTTCCCTGCCCAGAAAACCGAGTTTCTCATTGGTTTTCGCCTTGATATTGACCCGTGAAACATCCACATCCAGATTGGTTGCCAGATTCTCTCTCATGGCAACAATATACGGAGCCATCCGGGGTGCCTGTGCGATAATCGTCGTATCGACATTGCCGACAGCATACCCCTCTTTTGCAATCTGTTTCACCGCTTCCCTGAGCAAGAACCGTGAATCGGCACCGGCAAACCGTTCATCCGTATCCGGGAAATGTCTGCCGATATCCCCCAGTCCTGCACCACCCAGCAAGGCATCGGTCACGGCATGCAACAGGACATCTGCATCCGAATGGCCCAGCAATCCGGTTGCATGCGGAACAGTGACACCGCCGATAATCAGTTTGCGGCCCGGGACCAGTGCATGGCAATCGTATCCCTGACCTATTCTGAAAGGGAAATCATTCATTATCGGTTCCTTTGACAATCAAACGTCGTTTCCGGCTTTCATCAGTGTCTCGACAAGCGCCAGATCGGATGGACGGGTAATCTTGGTATTGCACAAATGCCCTTCCACCAGATGTGGATTCAGCCCCATTGCCTCGACAGCGCCAGCTTCATCAGTCACATTTTCATATTTTCCAAGCGCTTCCCGCAAAATGGCATAGGGAAACATCTGTGGTGTCTGGGCCAGCCACAGTCCTTCACGCGATACTGTCCCGACACGCTTTTCCGTCTGTCGTTTGACCGTATCGGCTACCGGCAAAGCCAGAATGCCACCAGCATGCTTGCCTGCGACAGCTTGTATCAACCGGCGTACCAGTCCCGGCGTCAGCCCCGGACGTGCAGCATCATGCACCAGTATCCAGTCATTCCGTGCACATTCGGTGGACATGGCATTCAATCCGTTTGTCACGGTTTCACGGCGGGTCGCACCTCCACATCGTAGAAAACGGACACGTCCGGAATCACGACCGGGACAGCTGGCGGCAATCCTTTCAAGCCAGGTATCTTCCGGACTGATAATGACGTAAATACACTTGATTTCCTGACATGCCAGAAACGCTTTTATGGAATGCCACAAGACCGGCTCTCCAAGTAATTCCAGATATTGTTTCGGACAGGCTGCCTGCATGCGCGCGCCAACCCCTGCTGCCGGGATCAGGGCAAAAAAACGTGGTACAGGACGAACGGTATTCACCGAAAGGTTCATGGGAAAGCAATCCATACAGGAAACGATTGGCAGCAGAAAGCCATCATCGTTTATAATATTGTATTTGATTTTGGTATTGTAATCTGGAATAGGACGAATTGGCGCCTTGCCGATATCGTCTTTTTTTGTATTGATTTTTTGTATTGATGCCCTTCGATCTCAAGAAATTTCTCCCCCGTCCCGGACAACGTTTTGCATTGCCGCCCCTGCATGGTTCGGCAGACGCGCTTGTACTCGCAAAAGCCGCGCATGAACTGAAATCCAGACAGCAGATGCTGATCACCATCGTCGCCAATGCCTCGGATGCCCGACGCCTCCTCGAAGAAATTCCCTGGTTCGACAATGAAACAGACGAGCCGTTACGCTGCCATCTTCTTCCCGACTGGGAAACCTTGCCGTATGACTCCTTTTCTCCCCACCAGGATCTCGTTTCCCAACGGCTGGCGACCCTGTATGAAGTACACAACGGACGTTGCGATGTCCTTCTTGTACCGGCATCCACTGCCCTGCTGCGCATCGCACCGCCATCTTTTCTGGCTGCCCATACCTTCTTTTTCAAACAGGGAGAAACCCTAGATGAGGAAAAACTGAAATCGCAATTGGCTATTGCCGGATACAACCATGTCTCACAGGTCATGTCACCCGGTGAATATTCCGTTCGCGGCAGCCTGATCGATCTTTTTCCCATGGGATCGAAACTCCCTTACCGGATTGACCTTTTCGGTGATACGATCGAAACTATCCGTACATTCGACGCCGATACCCAGCGTTCGCTTTACCCCGTGAAGGAAATCCGCATGCTTCCCGGCAGGGAATTTCCCATGGATGAGCAGTCACGGGCCTTTTTCAGAAGTCGCTGGCGTGAGGTATTCGAAGGCGATCCGACTCTCTCCGTCATTTATCGCGATATCGCCAGTGGTATCGCCTCGGCCGGTATCGAATATTATTTACCGCTTTTCTTCGAGGAAACGGCCACACTTTTCCAGTATCTTCCGGAAAACGCCATTTTCGCACTCATCGGCAACATCAGCGAAGCTTTCCAGCGATTCTGGGCTGATACACAGTCACGATACAATTTTCTGAAATCCGACCGTGAACGGCCATTGCTGCCACCGGAAAAACTGTTTTTAAGCAGCGAGGACTTTTTTGTCCTGGCGCAACCTTTCGGCCGATGGGTCATCACATCTGACGATGCGTCATCCGAACTGTCCGTCCCGCTTCCCGATATTACCGTAAACCGGCGTGCCGACGATCCGCTTGCCAGTCTCAGAGACTATATCAAACGTGCTGGAAAACGTGTGCTGATCTGCGCAGAATCACCGGGACGCCGCGAAACGATGCAGCAGCTTTTCAACGAATATGATCTCAGGGTCACGGCCTGCACGGGATTTGCCGACTTCATAACCCATCATGAAGAAGTCATGCTCTGCATCGCCCCACTTCAGAAAGGTTTCGCGCTCGGTTACGTTTTCGGTGATCTGGCTTTCATTACGGAAACGGAACTGTATGCCAATTCCGGACGACGAACCAGCCGTAAAAAAACAGAAGCAAACTTCCATATCGAATCCATCGTCAGGGATCTTTCCGAACTGAAAATAGGCGATCCGGTCGTTCACGCCAACCACGGCATCGGCCGTTACCGTGGGCTGATTACCGTCGATCTTGGTGAAGGCGAAACGGAATTCCTGCATTTGCAATACGCACATGACGCCAAGCTGTACGTCCCGGTTTCCCAGCTGCATGTGATTTCACGTTATGCCGGAACCTCGCCTGAAGACGCCCCCCTGCATACACTCGGATCTGGCCAGTGGGAAAAAGCCCGCCAGAAAGCCGCGCAGAAAATTCATGATACCGCTGCCGAATTGCTGGATCTGTATGCCCGTCGTTCCATGCGTAAGGGATTCGCTTTTTCATTGACCAAAAACGACTACGAAGCCTTTGCCGACAGTTTCGGATTCGAGGAAACACCCGATCAGGCCGCAGCGATCGCCGCCGTCATGGAAGACATGACATCGGACAAACCGATGGACAGACTGATTTGCGGTGATGTCGGTTTCGGCAAGACCGAAGTGGCCCTGCGTGCCGCCTTCATTGCCGTCATGGGCGGTAAACAGGTTGCCCTTCTGGCACCGACCACCTTGCTGGCCGAACAGCATGCCCAGACATTCAGGGACCGCTTCGCCGACTGGCCGTTCAGAATCTCGGAACTTTCCCGTTTCCGTACACAGAAACAGATAAACCAGACCATTCAGGGACTGGAAGACGGTTCGATCGACATCGTCATTGGCACTCACAAACTGCTCTCAAAAGAGGTGTCCTTCAAGCGGCTCGGCCTAGTCATCATTGACGAGGAACACCGTTTTGGCGTCCGGCAGAAAGAAGCCCTGAAAACCATTCGTGCCGAAGTAGACGTTCTGACTCTTACGGCCACACCGATTCCGCGAACACTCGGTATGGCACTGGATGGTCTACGCAGCCTCTCGATCATTGCCACTGCACCCCAGAAACGACTGGCCATCAAGACTTTTGTCCGGTCCGAAAATGATTCGGTCATACGTGAAGCCTGCCTGCGCGAACTCAAACGCGGTGGACAGGTTTATTTCCTGCACAATGAAGTGGAAACCATCGAAAACCGCCGCATCATGCTGGAAAACCTGCTGCCGGAAGCCCGTATCGGCGTCGCTCATGGCCAGATGCATGAACGGGAACTGGAAAAAGTCATGCGGGATTTCGTGGCACACCGGTACAACATCCTGTTGTGCACCACGATCATCGAAACCGGTATCGACGTTCCAAACGCCAATACCATGGTCATGCACCGTGCCGACAAATTCGGACTGGCACAATTGCACCAGTTGCGGGGCCGGATCGGACGGTCGCACCATCAGGCTTATGCCTATTTGCTCGTCAACGACATACAGACTCTCTCAAAACAGGCTCAGCGCCGGCTGGAAGCCATCCGGCAAATGGAAGAGCTGGGCAGCGGTTTCTTTCTGGCCATGCACGATCTCGAAATCCGTGGCGCGGGCGAAGTGCTTGGAGAAGAACAATCCGGCGAAATGGTCGAAATCGGATTCCAGATGTATTCCGACATGCTGAAAGAAGCGGTACGTGCCATGAAAAAAGGCGAACAGCCCGATTACGATGCGCCTTTCACGACGGCAACGGAAATCAATCTTCATACACCGGCCCTGTTGCCTGCCGATTACTGTCCCGGTGTCAATGAACGTCTGTCCCTGTACAAGCGCTTCGCCAACTGCGAAACACCGGAACAGGTCAATGACTTGCATGAAGAACTGATCGACCGTTTCGGAAAACTGCCGGAAGCGGCGCAAGCCCTTGTCGAAACCCACCGGCTCCGTCTGCTTGCCAAAACAGTCGGTATCATCAAGATCGATGCCCACACGGAAGCTGCCGTCATGCAATTCCTGCCGAATCCACCCATCGACGCCATGCGTATCATTGAACTGATCCAGAAAAACAAAAACATCCGCCTGAACGGACCGGAAAAACTGCGCGTAACGGCCAAAATGCCGAATCTGGATACACGGGTCACCCAGATCAAATCAACTATCCGGTCTCTGACCGCCAAAAAATAGCGACGTCATTCCGTTCTTTGCCGCTGCCCGTAAATTACCCTTTCATCCAGTATTTTATAGGCCAGTGCACGCACTTCGTCCAACGCAGTCCATATTATCGCTATCGACAGGGACACAGAACTGTTCGGCTTTTTCCTCTCCGTGCCGCCTGAGCAGGACAAGCCCTTTGTAATGTTGTCCATCCAGTTCCACAACCGCAACACTGGCAATGTAATTCCCTTTGCGGTATTCCATTTCACTTATCATATCGTCCTCCTGAAAGAACTCGGACCGGTTTGAATCGCCAGAATTTGGCGATGGCCGCTTTTTTCCCATTTGCTTTTATTTGCATCAAACTGAATACATTTCTCATGTAAATATCAATATGAAACGGGAAATTCGCTGCTTTAATGAATAATCCGGAACAGGAAAATAGAGTAAGGGGGTGCGGGATTGGC